>CAZLII010000390.1:0-4936 GCA_964559065.1 uncultured Nitrospirales bacterium
CCATCTCGACACCTTCGATCCAAAACCTGACGCCGGTTACGACTATTGCGGCCCATTGGACAAAGCCATCGCCACCAACGCGGAGGGCATCCGGATTAATGCCGCACTGCCCCTGTTGGCGCAGCAGGCCGACAAGTATGCCCTCATCCGCAGCATGACCCACGGCGTCAACGCCCATGAGACCGCATCTTACCTGGTGCAGACCGGGCGCATGCCCGACCGACTGGTCTATCCCGCTGTGGGCGCGGTCGTCTCGGCTTTCAAGGGGTATGATCAGGGTTATGCGGGCATTGCCCCCCCCTACATCGTATTGACGGAACCGCAGGGCCGTTTCTCCGAGGCGGGTTTTCTGGGGCAGCGCCACAAGCCTTTCGCCACCGGCGGCGACCCCAATCAACGTCGCTTCGCGGTCGAGGGCATTGTCTCGGAAAACGTAACAGACGAACGGCAGCAGTACCGGCGCGAATTGCTCGTGGCCTTGGATACGCTGGGGCGGGAAATGCCGGGCCATCCGCGTTTTGAAGCCTTTGACCAAAGCGGCGACGCCGCCTACGGCCTCATGTTCGGCGAGTCGCGCCGTCTCTTCGACCTGAACGAGGAAAAAGAGGAGACGCGCGAGCGCTATGGGCGCAACACGTTCGGCCAGTCCTGTCTCGCGGCGCGCCGACTGGTGGAACATGGCGTTCCGTATGTCACCATCAACTACAAGGGATGGGACACGCACAAGCAGCACTTCGAGATCATGCGCCGTAAACTCCCGGAAATGGACCGCGCAATGGCCGCATTGTTGCAGGACCTTTCGGAACGCGGCCTGCTCGACAGCACCATTGTCTGGTGGAGCGGCGAGTTTGGGCGCACTCCGCGCGTACAATGGAATCCCCCTTGGAACGGGGGGCGCGGGCATTACGGTGCATGTTTCTGCGCGATGGTGGCCGGGGGCGGCTTCCAGGGCGGGCGCGTGGTGGGGGCCACCGACCCCAGGGGCGAGGAAGTGGCATCGCGGCCCGTGTACCCGGCGGACCTCATCGCCAGCATCTATGAACTGCTCGGTATAGCCCCGGACGGGCCGTTGCCCAATCCGCGCGGCCTGGATGTGCGGGTCTTGCCGCCTGCCGCGCCGGGGGAATTGCGCGGCGATCGCTTGACTGAAATTACATGAAATGTGGGAGCATTCCCATGAGATTTGTCCGACGATTTCTTCTTTCGGCGGCGCTGCTATGCGCGGCGGGCGCATGGACGCAGCAGGCGGCGCGTGAACCGCGCATCGGCTATCTTTACCCTGCCGGCGGACAACAGGGCACGGTTGTTCATGTGCTTGCCGGAGGGCAGGCGCTTCGGGGCGCGGACAGCGTAATCGTTTCCGGAGAGGGTGTTCATGCCGAGGTCGTCCATTTTTACCGTCCGCTGAGGAATCTCGATCAAGATCAGCGGCGCGAACTGGAACGTCGTCTTCGGGAAAGTTGGGAAAAGCGTCGCGCTGAACTCCCAAGCGAGGACAGGAAAAGGGTTCCGCCCGCCACGGCGCTTGGGGTCGCCAACAGGCGCTGGTCGGCCCTGGACGCATTGAATCCCGTCACCCTCCCAGACCATCCCATGCTGAACAACATTGATCACATGAGCCTTTGGGAACTGGCGGGCGTCGTGCATGAAATCCGGCGCATCCGCAAACGCCAACCCAACATGCAACTGGCCGAAATGGTCGCCATCGAAATCAGGATCAGCGCGGACGCTCCGCCCGGGGACCGGGAACTGCGAATTCGCACCGCCGCCGGCCTGACCAATCCCATCCGTTTTCAGGTGGGCGTGTTGCCCGAATTCCAAGAGCAGGAGCCAAATGGTCCCCACATTGTGACGCCCCTGCCGCAAGCGCCGCCCATCTCCCTGCCCGCCGTGCTGAACGGGCAAATCATGCCCGGCGATGTGGACCGGTTCCGTTTCCGCGGCCACAAGGGACAGCAACTCGTGGTGCATGTGGCGGCCCGGCGGTTGATTCCTTATCTGGCTGATGCGGTCCCCGGTTGGTTTCAGGCCACAGTGTCCCTGTACGACGCCTGGGGCATCGAACTGGCCTGCGCTGACGATTACCGCTTTGATCCGGACCCGGTGCTTGTCTATACCCTCCCGTCGGACGCTCACTACGAAATCGAAATCCGCGATGCCCTCTATCGCGGGCGTGAGGATTTCGTATATCGCATCGCCTTGGGCGAAATTCCTTTCATTTCGCACATATTCCCGCTGGGCGGGCGCATCGGCGAGGAAACCGTTGTGACAATGGCCGGCTATAACCTGCCCGGCAAACTGCTGACTCTGGATGCGCGAGCGGGCGAAACGGGCATTCGCCACGCTGCTGTTTTCAACAACGGCGGCCGCTCCAATCAGATCACTTATGCCGTGGACGACCTGCCCGAAACGGTTGAAATCGAGCCGAACGACAGCACAGAGACGGCGCAGCGGATCATCTTGCCGAAAATCATCAACGGAAGCATCGCAAATCCAGCCGATGTGGACATGTTTGCCTTCGACGGGCGCGCGGGCCAGGAAATCATCGCGGAGGTATTTGCGCGCCGGTTGCACTCCCCCCTGGATGCCCTGCTGCGGCTGATGGATGCTTCGGGCCGCGTATTGCAATGGAATGACGACCACAAGGACCGGCGCTTCGAGTTGTTGACACACCATGCGGACGCCCGACTCGCGGCGCGCCTGCCGGAAAAAGGCGTCTATTATGTGGAGGTCGCGGACACGCAGCGGCAGGGTGGCGATGCCTGGAACTACCGGTTGCATATCGGGCCGCCCCGGCCCGACTTTGCCCTGCTGGTCACGCCCTCGTCCGTGAACATCCCCGCCGGACGTTCCGCGACGATCTGCGTCCATGCGGTACGGCTGGGCGGCTTTGACGGCGACATCGAAGTGGCATTGGTCAATGCGCCCGACTTCATCTCGCTTGAGGGCGGACGCATCCCGCGCGGCCATGACAGGATCAGAATGACGCTGTCCGCCACGCCTCGAGCGCCCGCCGCGCCAAGCGCCTTGATTCTTGAGGGACGCGCCGTGATTGGCGGCGAAATCGTCGCGCGGCGGGCCGTGCCCTCGGAAGATATGATGCAGGCCTTCCTGCCGAGGCATCTGGTGCCTTCAGAGGAACTGATCGCCGTCGTGCTTCGCCAGCGGGGCGGCGCGCCAATGGTGCGCCTGGCCGATCCCATGCCGGTGCGCATCCCCAGGGGCGGCAGCGCCCTGGTGCAGATACGGACGCCGAGGCATCCGCTCCTGCCGCATGTGCGGCTTGAACTTGACGAAGCGCCGCCGGGCGTCTCCATCGAAAACGTGCGTGTAGCGCCCATCGGACTGGCCTTCCGGCTTCGGGATGACGGAAGCAGCCTGGAAACGGGCTATCAAGACAACCTGATTGTCAAAGCGTTCATCGAGACAGCGGAGGCGCAGACAGAAAATCCGGCGGCCAGGTTACAGCGCGCGCCGGTCGGCGTCCTGCCGGCCATTAGCATTGAAATCCATTGACGTGGCAGGATATCCACAGAAAGTCGCCGGGAACATCAATGACGCGCATCGAAAGAAATCATGAAACGTTTCTCGATACATGCGGCGGTGTTTTGCGTCAGCGCGGCGGGCATCGCGCAGCAGGTGGCGCTGACGCGCATCTTCAGCATTGCGCAGTGGCATCATTTCGCCTACATGATCATCAGCATTGCGATGCTCGGCTTCGGCGCGGGGGGATCGGCGGTCGCCCTGTTCCGGCATCGAATCAGCGGGCGGGAACACGCGCTGCTGGCCGTGGCGCTGCCGGCATTCGCGCTGAGTCTGCCCGTGTCCTACGCCCTGAGCCAGCGGATTCCCTTTGAAACCTTCCAACTCGCGACGCAGCCGGTGCAATTCGCCTGGCTCTTCGCGCTTTATGCCGTGCTGGCCCTGCCGTTCCTGCTGCTGTCAGTGTCGCTGACGCTCGCGTTCATGCAGCATACCGGCGGCGTGGGGCAACTCTATTGCGCGAATATGGTGGGGTCCGGCGCGGGCGCGGCGGCGACCGTTGCGCTGCTGCACATGGCGCACCCGCAATACGCGCCGTCCCTGATTGCGGCGGCGGCGATTGCAGGCTGGCTGCTGGCCTGCGGCGTCGGCGCGCGGCATGTCATCGTGGCTGTGGGGCTGGCGGGCGTGGCCGCCTGGGCGGCGCTCGCGCCCATCCGGGTCTCGGAATACAAGGGCCTGTCCTACGCCATGCAGTTCCCCGACGCGCGGATCGTGACAGAGGCCGTCGGCCCGCTCGCGGTGATTACGGCGGTGCGTTCCGAAATGATTCGGGAATCGCCCGGCCAGATTGCCTATTCCTATCCCTGGAGCGAAAAGGGGGCGATGCCCGAGCAGATCGGGCTATTCTTCGATGCGGGCGGCGTGTCGTCGGTGCACCGCTTCGACGGCGACCTGTCGCGTTTCGCCTATCTCGACTACGTCACCGCCGCGTTGCCCTACCACCTGCTCGATGCGCCGGAAACGCTCGTGATCGGCGCGGGCGGCGGCACGGACGTACTGGCCGCGTTGTGGCATGGCGCGCCGCGCGTCACGCCGGTCGAAGTCAATCCCGATGTATTCCGACTCATGCGCGAACACCCGGAGATCCGCGAATTTTCCGGGGCGATTTATGAATTGCCGGAGGTGACGCCGGCAATCGCCGACGGGCGGGGCCATGTACAGGCGGACGCGCAGCGCCACGACCTCATTCAAATCGCGTTGCTGGACGCTTTCAACGCGGCGGCGGCGGGCGTTCACGCGCTGAACGAAAGTTACCTTTACACCGTCGAGGCGCTGACGCTCTACCTGGAGCGCCTGAAACCCGGCGGGATGGTCGCCATCACCCGATGGCTCAAGACGCCGCCGCGCGACAGCCTGAAAATGTTCGCCACCGCCGTGGCGGCCGCCGAAC
>CAZLII010000391.1:0-4932 GCA_964559065.1 uncultured Nitrospirales bacterium
CGTATGGTCAGGCGCACGGCGTGCGCCGCGCATCCTGATCATCACGCATGACTATTCCGACTACGGCCTGGACTGCCTCTACGACGGTCTGTGCAGCGTTATTGGTGCGGAAAACGTGGTGGAATTTCCGTGGAAAGCGACACTGCATGGCCAAGGACGGGAATCGGCGAAGAATTACCCCTGTGTTTTCGATTATCCCGGCGCGGCGCGTCAGGTATCGCAATTGGAGTCGGAACTACGTGCGGGGCGCTTCGACCTGATCCTGTACGCGGATGTGGTACAGTGGGCGCGCCCGGCGGAAGTGCGGCGATTGCTCGCCGCCGCGCCGGACTTGCCCGTTGTCGTCTACGACACCTGGGACAGCGCGCACAATCAACTCCCCGCCATTCAAGAATATCTTGGGCGTAACGCCGTCGCCGCCTATTTCAAGCGGGAAATGCTGGTGGGGGTGAACTATGGCCCAAATGCATACCCGCTGCCTTTTGCGTATCCTGACCTCCTCGTTCCGGAAACCCCGTCACCCGCCGCTGCGCGGCGCAAAGACGTGTTCTGGGCGGGAAAATGGGTCTTCGGATTGCGGCCGCTGTACCTGCGTCGCCTGCAGGAAGTGCTGGGGCGCGCCCTCGAAGAAGCGCCGTACACCCAGGAGGCATACCGCCGGGAACTGCTCCAGTCCCGTGCCGGCGTGTCGTTGTTCGGATTTGGTTTCGATACGGTGCGCTATTGGGAACTCCCCGCGCATGGCTGCCTGCTGATCGCGGAACGTCCGCTCATCCGCATCCCCCACAACTTTGAAGACGGCGTCACCGCCTTGTTTTTCGATGATCTGCCTGAACTGGAGGGGCGGCTGGAATGGGCGCGCCACAACCCCGCAGATGCGGACGCCATTGCCCGCGCCGGACACGACCATTTTCTCCAATACCATACCGCCTCCGCACGGGCGCGGCAGTTTTTGGGACGCTTGGAGCAGATTCTATCCTGGTGATTTGGATCTCGAATCACATATTGCGCCTCAGGCTTCACCTGGCTGTCATAGCAGCGGAGGGGGTTCGATACTGGTTTGGACGGACTTGGATTTGCTTTCAGAAGGGGGGAATATGCTACTATTCCCGCTGGAAAATGGGGTGTGGAACGGGGCAAGCAAGAATTCCCTGCTGCAACCCATTGGCAAGGAATGTTTTATAAGCGACGGGCATGTGTCGGCGCGGTATCCGGGCACGGATTCCATTGCGGCG
This sequence comes from uncultured Nitrospirales bacterium, assembly GCA_964559065.1. GTDB lineage: Bacteria > Hydrogenedentota > Hydrogenedentia > Hydrogenedentales > CAILVY01 > CALEDJ01. The sequence continues at coordinate 1,236 of CAZLII010000391.1, forward strand.
TAGCCTGCCGGTTGCACTCCGGGCGCGGCACTCGGGCGGGCGAAGGCATCGTTCGACCCGTTTTTTTTCGATGGACGCCGCGTCAGGCGGTATAATAGCAGGTTGTAACGCGGAAACCCGGGCGAGTGGCGGAATTGGCAGACGCGCTGGATTTAGGATCCTGTACCGCAAGGTGTGCGGGTTCAACTCCCGCCTCGCCCACCAAACGAAAAGTGAATGAAAGACCATGAGCAACGAGGAAACACGCGAAGACACGGGCGCCGTTGCAGCGACGGATGCAGCGGAAGAAGCATCGCAAGAGGCGCATACGCATCATCACGAGGAGGAAGACGAAGACAAGTTCACATTCGTGGAAGATCCGGTCTTCGACGTGTCATACAAGGGCGACTGCCGCTATGAGGTGGGCGTCACGATCCCCGTGGCGAATGAGCGGGCGCAGTGCGACAAACTGCTTGAAAAACTACAGTCGGAAGTGGAACTCAAGGGGTTCCGCAGGGGACGCGCGCCAAGGAAACTCGTGGAAAAGAAATTTGGCAAGGCGGTGCGCGGCGACGCCACGGAGAAGATGGTGAGCGCCGCCTTCGAGAAATTGGTCAAGGACAATGGGCTTCGGCCGATTGGCGCGCCAGAGATGGATGGGCTGGAAAACGCCCTCGACCGCCCCGAAGAGGAAGCGCTTGCGTTCAGCCTCAAGTTCGAAGTGTTTCCCAAGTGCGAACTGGGGAAGTACCGGGGCATCGAAGTGGAGCGTCCCGTACTCAAGGTGACGGACAAGGAAATTGATCAGGCGCTGGAAGAACTTCGCGGGCGTTATGCCATGTATGAGACATTGGCAAAGGGCAAGGCGAAGGAAGGCGATCAGGTCGTGATTGACTTCCACGGCACGGTGGACGGTGCGGAATTTGCCGGCAACAAGGCGGAGAATTATCCCTACATCCTTGGCAGCAAGCGCTTTTTCCCGGAATTCGAGTCGGTGCTCACCGGCGCCAAGGCGGGCGAAGAATGCCGCTGTGAAGTGACCTTCGCCGAGGATTTCTACAACAGAGAAATCGCGGGAAAAACCGCCGGGTTCGTCATCAAAGTCCGCGAGATCAAGCGCAAGCAGATGCCGGAACTGAATGACGAGTTTGCGAAGATGGCGGGCGCGGAAAGCATGGCGGCCTTGCGCGAAAAGACCGCTCAAAATCTGCGTGAGCAAGTGAACAATCTCACCCGGCACCTGGTGGAGGAACGGGCGCTGAAGGCCATCGTGGCCGCCAGCACCTTCGAATTGCCGAAGTCGCTGTTGGACAGCAGCGCCAACGAATACTATGAACAGGAGGTTCGGCGCCTTGCCCAATTGCGCGTGCCGCGCGCGGAAATAGACGCGAAGGAAGAGGAACTGCGCGCCAAGGCCCGCGAAACGGCGGAGTACGGACTGAAGAGCCTGGTGGTGTTGCAGGAAATCGCCGCCGCCGAAGGACTTGAAGTGACAGAAGAGGATTTTGAACGGGAAGTGGAGGACCTGGCAGCCCGTAGCGGCGCCGATGTCAATGTAGTCAACCGCTTCCTGAGCGAGGAAGAGAATTACAACGACTATGCCCACCGCATTCTGCGGCGCAAAGCGATGGCCGTGGTGACGGAAGACGCGACTTATGTGGACAAGGAAATGTCGCGGGATGCGTTGGAGCGGGAGGGCGAAGAGGATGCGTCCTGACCCTTTGGACCTTCTTGCGCGGCATATGGCCACCCCGGAAGGCGCGAACCCCGTCAGTCCGAGCGCGGTCACCATCTATGAGCAAACCAGCCGGGGAGACCGCCCCTATGACATCTACTCCCGTCTCTTGGCGGACCGCATCATTTTCCTTGGCATGCCCATAGATGATTATGTCGCCAATTACATCATCGCGCAATTGCTGTTCCTTGAAGCCGAGGACCCGGATAAGGATATCAACATTTACATCAACACCCCAGGCGGCAGCGTCACAGCGGGCCTCGCCATTTACGACACCATGCAGTTCATCCGTCCGGATGTCGCGACGATATGCCTGGGACAGGCCGCCAGCATGGGCGCCGTGCTGATGGCCGCAGGAACAAAAGGCAAGCGTTACGCCCTGCCCTATTCCCGCTTTCTGTTGCACCAACTCATGGGCGGCGTGCATGGCCAGGCAAGCGATATCGAAATCCAGGCGCGGGAAATCGTCCGCATCGGTGAAATGATTGACGAAATCCTCGTCGGTCATACCGGCCAGTCTCTGGATACCATCCGCCACGACAGCGACCGCGATTTCTTCATGGGCGCCGACGAGGCCAAGCATTACGGCCTGATTGACGAGGTCCTGCACCGAAGCAAGACCAAGTAGCGCTCGTTAATTCATTGACAGATACAGGCGGGCGCGATGCGTCCAGCCGGGGGCTGGGGGCGCGTTGACCATTAAGAGAGACCCATGCTTGCGTATTCTATCCTTTTTGCGGGCGCTTGCCTTGCGGCGGCAGTCTCTGGCGCTGCAGGATTTGGGGGCGCGTTGCTTCTACTGCCGTTGCTCACGGCCTTCCTGCCGGCAGCGCATGCCGTTCCGCTCCTGACGGCGGCGCAGTTTGTGGGAAATCTTTCCAGGGTCGGTTTCGGCTTTTCGCAAATTCAATGGAAGCCCGTCGCTGTTTTTCTAACGGGGGCTGCGCCGTTTTGCATTCTCGGGGCATCCTTATTTATTGACCTGCCCGAAGGCTTGGTCACCAGATGTATCGGCGTTGTCATCATACTGTTGGTCGTATTCAAGATTGCCTGGCATTCAAGTACAAGAACCAACTGGTGGCTGTTGGGTATGGGGGGCGGTGTGGTGGGCTTTCTGTCCGGCCTGGCGGGCAGCGCAGGACCGCTTGGGGCCGCCTTGTTCCTTACACTGGGCCTCCCACCCGTGGCATATGTGGCCAGCGAGGCCACATCAGCCTTGGTGATGCACGCATTGAAAATGGTTGTTTACCGCCATATTATTTCGCTTGACCGGCAATTTTGGTTCTTGGCCCTGCTCTTGGGGGTGGCAATGGTTCTCGGAACTTGGCTCTCCAAACGGGCCATTGAACGTATTCCGAAACAACGCTTTCAGCAATCTGTCGCGGTCATGCTGATTATCCTCGCCCTGTACCTGGTTGTTCACGGATAGCATCCCACCGGACGAAAATGATGGAATGAATGAAATAGAGAATCACTTTTTCAACCCCAGTGAGGTTGAGGGCCACGAATGAAGATTCAAGGTGAACTTTCTCTCCTTGTGATGTATAATAACCATAAGAGATATTCCGAAATTAACTCTTGACAAGTTTTTGAAAAAGTGATATATTTGATAGAGTGCCTTGAGCGTATCGGGATGAAGCATTCACCCCGAGGGAATCATCAGATGGGAGGTATTTATGGCCCCGCAGCGTTCGCGCAATGATGTGCCCACCTGTTCTTTTTGTGGCAAGCGCCACGATGAGGTCAACAAATTGATTGCGGGGCCGGATGTCAACATCTGCGACGAGTGCGTTCATCTCTGCAGTGAGATCGTGGCGGAGGACCGCGCCCGGAAGGTCGGCAATCGCTCCATGCGGGTGCCCGTGCCGAAAGAGATCAAGGATTATCTCGATCAATATTGCGTGGGGCAGGATTATGCGAAGCGGGTGCTTTCGGTGGCGGTGCCCAATCATTACAAACGAATCGCGTCGGGGGGCGAAATAC
>CAZLII010000392.1:0-4922 GCA_964559065.1 uncultured Nitrospirales bacterium
CTGGGGCTGGCCAAGCGCGTGAAAGCGCGGGTCTTGCAGGCGTCCACCTCCGAGGTCTTTAGCGACCCGACCGTACACCCGCAGGTCGAGTCCTATTGGGGCAATGTCAACCCCATCGGCATCCGCAGTTGCTATGACGAGGGCAAGCGCTGCGCCGAGACGCTGTTCTTCGACTATCACCGCCAGAACGGCGTGGACATCCGCGTGATCCGCATCTTCAACACCTACGGTCCGCGCATGCTCGTTAACGACGGGCGCGTGGTCAGCAATTTCGTCGTGCAGGCGCTGCGCAACCACCCCATCACCATCTACGGCGACGGCAGCCAGACCCGCTCGTTCTGCTATGTGAGCGATCTGGTGGACGGCATCATCCGCATGATGGACTGCGAAGGGTTCACCGGGCCGGTCAATCTCGGCAATCCCGGCGAATTTACGATCAAAGAACTCGCCGAGACTGTGATCGAGATGACCGGGTCCAAGAGCACAATCGAGTACAAGCCGCTCCCGGAAAACGATCCGACGCGCCGCCGCCCCGACATCACCCTCGCCAGGAAACGCCTCGGCTGGCAGCCGACCATCCCTCTGCGTGATGGCCTGAAGGAAGCCATCGCCTATTTCCGCGGCATCCTCGCCGAAGGATAGGCCGGCACACATGATGGCGCGACGGAATCGCAGAACCCCGATCAAAATGCCATGAACATCGTGCATGCTTTTCGCTGCGGCATCAGGTTCTATGGAGATTTCACGCGCAAAGCAGGTGGCGCCGCCGCGCCTGCCCGTAACACGGATTGACAGGTTTCCTGTTGGTATGATAGATTGAGATTTGCTTCACAAGGTAAATGGCAGATACAGTTTTTGCTCGCGCTAGACGGGAAATCAGCGGTGTCCTGTAACTCGCAATCCGCTTTAGCGAGGTTGAATTCCCACCCGAGGGCGTCTTGTCCTTTGGTCAGGTGCGGGCCACACAGTGTTGACGGTTGGGTCCTACTCAACGGGATGTCGGCGAACCCGGTCAGGTCCTGACGGAAGCAGCCGTAGTCGAGAGTTCCCGTGTGCTGTAGGAGCGCCTGGCCTGAGTTGGCGTGGTCCGCGGCCGTTCTGGGCCAGCGTTCGGAGGTGGGTGCGCGAGCACTTTTTCTGTATGGGCGGTAACCGAGGGAATCATGGCGGAGAAGCAATACCAGGTGCTGGCGCGCAAATGGCGTCCGCAGCAGTTCGACGATGTGGTCGGACAGGATCACATCACGCGGACCCTGCGCAACGCGATCGCCTCGGGCCGCATCCACCATGCCTTTTTGTTCATCGGCTCGCGGGGCATCGGCAAGACGACGACGGCCCGCATTCTCTCGAAGGCGCTGAATTGTTTGTCCTTCGATGCGCCGACCGTGACGCCGTGCGGCACATGCGAGAACTGCCGGTCCATCAGCGAAGGGTCCAACATTGACGTCATTGAGATTGACGGCGCGTCGAACAACGGCGTAGAGAATGTACGGGATATCCGCGACCACATCCGGATGGTGCCGACAAGCAGCAGGTACAAGATATACATCATTGACGAAGTGCACCAACTTTCCTCCGGTGCGTTCAACGCGCTGCTGAAAACGCTGGAGGAGCCGCCGGGCCACGCCATTTTCATCCTGGCGACTACGGAAGCGCACAAAATTCCGGCAACCATCATTTCGCGGTGCCAACGGTATGATTTCCGGCGCGTGCCTGCGCGGCAACTGATGGATTTGCTTCGCAAGGTGCTCGAAGAAGAGGGGCGGCACGCTTCCGAAGAGGCGCTCTACGCCATCGCCCGCGCCGCCGAGGGCGGCGTCCGCGACGCCGAAAGCATCCTGGACGAACTCATCACGTACTGTGAAGGGGATATCGCTTATCAGGACGTATTTGACGTGCTGGGGCTGGTGGATTGGCATCTGCTGCACAATCTGTGCGACGCCATCATGGACAAAGACGTCGGCCGCATGCTGGTCATCGTGGAGGATGTGGTGGCCGCAGGGAAAGACCTGTCCCAGTTCGTGCAGGAAATCCTGCGCTATTTCCGCAATCTGCTCGTGAGCAAGACGGTGCAGGACGCGGACCTTATCCACCTTCCGGAAGAGGAACTGGAAGAGGTGCGCCAGCGCGCCCGCCGCTTTACGCTGACGGGACTCATCCGCCTGGTCGAGCAGTTTGCCGAACTCACCAGTGGGTTCGATTCGCAAATCGCCCAGCGCATCGCCCTCGAAGCCCTCCTGATCCGTATTTCCAAGGCGGGCGTGGAGATTTCCATTGACACCGTCCTGGAAAAGATTCTGACGCTGGAGCAGGGAGGAACGGTCATGCCCCCTGCAACGGCAAAAGGGGGGGCGCCGCGCAAACCGCCGGACCCTCCCCGAGCCGGGCCGGCTAATCGCGCGCCCTCGGCCCCGGCACAATCAGCGCGCGCAGCATTGGACGCCGCTGGGTCGGTCGCCAATCCGGAAAGCAGCCTGCATTACCCTACGGTCAACCCTGAAGACGCACGCGCCGCCGTACAGGACCCCGGCGTCATGCAACTTCTGGATGTTTTCAAAGGCCGTATTGCGGATATCCGCCGCCACACGGCGCCCTCGGGCAATTCTGCATCTGAATGATGCTGTTGGGGGCGCCGATTGCGCCTGCTCACCCGCCCTTCGCCCAGATAATCCGGTCAATCAAGGGCTGATAATCCGACCATTCCTGGCCGTTGTCCCGGGCTTCCTGGATGATTCTGAGGAATGCGGCGGCCTGGGCATCCAGATTGTCAATGTGATGAAGGACAATTGCTTCGAGCGTTTTCGGCAGGACGGGGGAACCGTTCTGAAATTCGCCATGATGCGATAGAATCATGTGCAGGAGTTGAAAACGCAAGGTCTCTGGAAAGCCCTCGATGAGGTTTATCTTCCCTTGCACCATGTCGCAACCGATCTGCAGATGGCCAATGAGTTTTCCTGCATTCGTATAATCAACGAACAAATCGTGGGACATTTCCGCAACCTTGCCGATGTCATGCACAAAAACGCCGGTCAAGAGGAGATCACGATCGAGTTGCGGGAATACGGCGCACACCGCCTCAGCCAGGCGCGCCATCTCAAGGCAATGCCGGACCAGGCCGCCCCGGTATTCGTGGTGCCACTTCTTGGCCGCCGCTGCCGCTTTGAATTGCGACATGAAATCCTCATCCGCCCAAAAACGTTTTATCAATTCCTGCAGCCAGGTGTTTTTCAGGGAATCCAGCACCTTGCGCAACGCTTTCAAGTCAGCGGTCGTGTCCTCAGCCTTGCTTATCAAATCCTCAGCGTCATACTCCGTGTCGCGCAGCGGCAATACCTGGTCCACCTGGATTTGCAGGCGGCCCTGGTAGGTGTTCACCTTGCCGCGCACATTCACCACGTCCCCCACTTCAAACAATTTCGCCACCTCGACGGCGTTGTTCCACAGCACCCCTCCGATGTCGCCTGTCTTGTCCTTGAAAACCATCCCCAGAAATTTGCCGCCGTTTTGCCGCGGTCGCAAATCCTTGCGCACCGCGACAAAGTAGTCGTTGACGAAATCCCCTTCCTGGAGTTTGTTCACATATTGATTTTTCATGTGATCCTCTGCAGCGCGTGATCGCACTGAGGTTGCAGCCTGCCTTTTCGGAAAACTCCACCTTACCCGGCGGCCCCCCTGCAAGTCAACCGATGCGTGCAAGGATTGCGCGGATTCTTATTCTAAGTGCAACAACTGGGTACAGAGGAGAGCATGGGTGCCTACACGCCGCCTGAGCCGAACAGGGCCGCCGAGAATGGGCCCCGTAGGGATAGCTCGTCGGAGGCGGCCCTGTTCGGCGGAGGACAGGGGCGCTGGGTGTAGAGGCGGCACCGGGTTCCAGTTCGGTACACTGTGTTTGAAACAAGGCACAAACCGAAAAGGAGGCCCGATGCCGTACGCTCATCTTAGCCCATATGAACGGGGAAAAATCCACATTTTGTCTATGCAGGGAGAAAGCCCGGCGGCGATTGCCCGAAAACTGGGCCGTCACCGATGCACCATAGGGCGCGAACTCAAGCGCAACGGCGCGGCAAAAGGGGGCTATCAACCCGAAAAGGCACAACAGCGATATCATGCGGTGCGCAAAGACTGCGTGAAAAAAAGAAGCCTGGACTATCCACCGCTGCGCGCCTATGTGTATGAAAAGATCACGGATTACTTGTCCCCAGAACAGGTGTGCGGGCGCGCCCGCATCCTCTTCCCCCATGACCCCCGGATGCATGTCGCCCCGGAGACCATTTATCGCGCGCTCTACCGCGATGATCGCCTCGGCAAACCCCTGATTCCATGCCTGCGACAACGCCGTAAGAAGCGCAGGAAGCGGGGAACGGGATTGCACCGAAGAGGGCCGAAGATTCCCAACCGCGTCTCGATTGAACAACGGCCCAAGGAAGTTGACCAACGCCAGCAATGCGGCCACTGGGAAGGTGATACGGTCGTGGGGAAAAACCATCGCGGCGCGGTGGCCACCCTGGTCGAACGCAAATCCCTCTTGCTGCGCGCCGCTGTTGTGCCCTCCAAAATAGCCCAATTGGTCTGCCAGGCCATCATCGACATCCTGTACGACCTGCCCGCCGTATCCCGAAAAACCATCACCTTTGACAATGGAACGGAATTCGCCGCCCATGAAAAAATCACGCATGACCTGAAAAGCAGCGTTTACTTCGCACATCCCTATTGCTCAAACGAACGCGCCAGAAATGAGAACACCAATGGATTGCTCCGCCAATACCTGCCCAAGGGCATCTCCTTTGAAAACCTCTCGCAGAATAAACTCGACGCCATTGTCCATGAAATCAACAACAGACCGAGAAAGTCACTCGGATACCGAACACCCCTCGAGGTCTTCCAAAGCGACCTCGTTGCACTTGAATGTTGAATCCGCC
>CAZLII010000393.1:0-4891 GCA_964559065.1 uncultured Nitrospirales bacterium
CTCCTCAAAACCGCCTTCATCCACGGGGGTCTTGTCGCCAAAAGGATTGATGTCGCCGCACGCCCCCTGAAGGAAAAGGCATTGCCCACCGATCGCCTCCTCGACGCGGCGGGCCATCGCGCCGGAGTAATCCGCCGAGATCAACAGGTTGTCCGGTCCAAGAACCACCGGATGACACGTGAAATTCACCAAGGTGGCCAGCGGCGCGCCATCCTCCTTTTCAACGCGAATCACCCCGACGGAATAGTCCAACGGACTGGTGGAGATGCGTTCCCGGTTCGACCAGAGCATTTCTACTTTGCCGTCTTCGCCGATGAGACGGCGATTGTGCCCCTCCTCCAGCCTTCCCCAGCCCACGCCGATTTTCACCGGAACAAGATTCTCGGCCGCTTCATTCACCGCCGCGATTATTTTCGCTTCTACCTCCCGCGCCCAAGGGGCGTCCTCGTTGGGAAAGTCCGCTTGAAACGTCCCTGAAGAATGGGAATGAGACACCGCGAATAGCAGATTCTCAAAACCGGCGCCCTGTTTCAGCGCGTCGCGCACCCCGTTCATGACCTCTTCGGGAATATTGCCCAAGTCCATGGCAATCAGGACCAGATGGCCGGTTTCACCGCGCAAGACCAACGCCCGCGCATATAGCGGATCGTGAACGCCGACGGACACGTTTTTTCCACGCGCCGAATAGCCGTACATCGCGCCGCCGGGCGGCGGGGTAATCTCCTGACGCGCAACACCCCCCGAAAGCGCCGCCGCCAGCGGCATCAGGGCCAAAACCAGCACAGTCATCAGCGCAAGACGCCCAATATTCATCGTTGTCATGGCAAGACCTCCATGGATGCTACCAGCAAGAATACCGCATCCCTTGTGCGAGATGACGAAATACATTCACGATCATTTCCCGCACATCAAGAATACGCTCAATGTGTTTGGGAATGCTCCTTTTGATTGCATCCCCCGCCACCGCATACTCCGAAAGTTTACGCCATTCGGAAACAATGTTGCACAAAATCGCCGTCCCAGTCGGAAGAGTTGTTTGGCATCGCGCGAACAGAATCGCTACACTGAACCGTAGCGCAATATGAAATATCATGTTGGATTGCGCAAGATACATTCGATATTGTGAGTACGTATGAACCCGGCAGGAGGAATTTCCGATGCGCAGACCATTTTCGAAGATAATCCTTGCTTTCGCTCTTACGGTACTGCAATTGGCCGCGCCGATGGGCGCGGCGCATGGCGCCGTATATATGGCGAACGGCATCAAGATCGGCGAGGTTCACCAGGACTGCGCGATTGTATGGACGCGCCTGACACGCGCGCCGGAACGCAATGCCGACGGCATACCCTTCCCTGAAGTGGATGGCAGCCGCAACGCAGGGGCCGACCTGAGCACCGCCGACCTGACCGGCGGCCATCCCCTGGACGCCATGGAGGGAGCGGCGCCCGGCGCGGCTGGCCTGGTGCAAATCGCCTATTGGCCGGCGGGGAAACCGGGAGAGAAGAAGCAGACTTCCTGGCTGCCAGTGGACCCGGACAGGGATTTCACCCGACAGCATCTTCTGGAAAACCTGCAACCGGCTACGATTTACGAGGTGCGTGTGCAAGGGAAAACCGATGTGGAAAGTGAGGTTTCCTGCAGCGTGGAAGGGCGTTTCAAAACAGCGCCGCCGCCGGATGAGCCGGCGACAGTTTCTTTGGTTGTGGTTACCTGCGGCGATTATCCGCGCCGCGACGATCCCGACATGGGCCACAAAATTTACGATGCCATGCTCAGGATCAATCCCGATTTCTTTGTGCATACGGGCGACATCGAGTATTACGACAAACCGCTCCCCTGGGCGCCGAATCAGGAACTGGCGCGATTCAAATGGAACCGCCTTTTCGCCATGCCCTATCAACGTAAATTTCACTGTAACGTAACCAGTTATTTCATAAAAGACGACCATGACACATTGCGCAATGATTGCTGGCCGGGACAGATTTACGGGGACCTCACATGGGAACAGGGATTGGCCATATTCCGTGAACAGGCGCCCATGGGGGAGAAGACATACCGCACCATCCGCTGGGGCAAGGATTTGCAGGTGTGGCTGGTGGAGGGGCGCGACTTTCGCAGTCCCAACAACATGCCCGACGGACCGGACAAGACCATCTGGGGCGCGGAGCAAAAGGCGTGGTTCAAGCGCACCGTCGCGGAGTCGGATGCGACATTTCGGGTGTTGATAAGCCCGACGCCCGTCGTCGGACCGGACCGCGACAACAAGACCGACAATCACGCCAACAAAGCCTTTGCGCACGAAGGCAACGAATTGCGACAGTTCATGGCATCCATGAAGAACATGATCGTCATCAACGGCGACCGCCACTGGCAATATGTTTCCGTTGACGATGAAACCGGTTTGTATGAATTCGGCACCGGCCCCTCGAGCGATGAACACGCCGGCGGCTGGAAACAGGACGATTTCCGCCCTGAGCACCGTTATCTCAATCTCAAAGGCGGTTTCCTGCATGTCACCGTGACACGTGAAAGCGGCGCGCCCAGGATGGTGCTCCGGCATCGCAGCGTCACCGGCGATGTATACAATGAGGTGACGCTGCCTGTTGAACAATAAAGAACGGCAGAGAGATGCTCAGGGATTTTTCAGCAGCCAGGCTTCCGTGAATCGGGAATGCTCGCGCCAGTTGAGGCCGGCTTCTTCCGTCGGTTCGCCGTGCCATGTGATGATGAGGAATCCGTCCTGATACAGTTTTCCGGGGATGGGGAAGTGCATGAATTCGCCGATCTTTTTCACGCCTTCCTCTACGCGCTGCAATGGTTCGCCATTGGCGAAGACAAGCGGATTACGGTAACCAGTAACACGCAGCGTGTACGCCGCCTTCGGGTCCAGCCCGTTGTAACGCAAGCCTGTGCCCGCGCTTTGATAACTGACCCATGAGGGACGTCTCCGCGTCCATCCGTCGTCCCACCACATGAAGCCGGCATTACGGTTGCGTTCCATGAGCGGGTCGGTAGTCAGGTCTTCGCTGCGGATACGGCGCGGATTTTTCCACACATTTCCGATATCGTCATAGAAACTGCCGGGACCGGGATGCTCCCATGTGGCGATAGTGAGAATGCGCTCGGTTTTTTCCGCCTTGCTGTCAAGTTCCCTGATTTCTTTGAACTGGTCCTCCACCCACCACCGGCTGTTCAAGGGGTAATGAATGAAATCGAGAATACAGCCGCGCTCATAGTGGCAGGCTTTATAACGTTCGACGCTCGTTTGCAGGCCGATGCTCTCAAACAGGGCGTCGCAGTATTTCACGATAGTCTCGTGGCAATGCGGCAGAATTCGTTGCGTTTCGGCTTTGTTGTAAATGGCAAGAGCGGCGTCCATCGCCGCTTCCGGATTCTCCTGCGCCAGTTCAAGCATGGCTTTGTTTGCTTCAAGTTCCAGTTTGTGTTCATAAATCAGGCGATGCCGGGTATAGGCGTCGTAATGGGCGCGGAGCATGCAGCACTGCCACCGCCAGTTGCCCTGCAGGTGTGCCGCGTGCCGGCTGTCAATCTGTTGCCAAAAGGAGAGGGTGGCATCCACCGCCGCATTTTCATACAGCGGCCCGCGCCAGTTCTGTTCCAGTTGAATAATGCCGTCCGCCGCCCGCTCGGCAAGTTCCCTGCCGAAGAAATAACGGGAGTACTCGATCAGGATGTCGCGCACGTCGCGGGTTGTGTCCCATCCCAGCATGCTCCAGACGATTTTGTTTGCATCGTCATTGATGCCGTCGGAATAGGTGATGAACCCGTCGGTATATGGGGCGAATTCGTTGTGAACCATGCCGTAGCGCAAGGGTTCCGGGTTGATTGGTTCGCGGCCCAGCGTAGCGTTGTATGCGGGGTCCCACCATGGCGTCGGGTACTGGCTGCGGATGGTGTGTGTGATGTCGGGATAGTGACGCAGTTTATAGCGTTCGGGCAGGCGCTGGCGCGTTGGAATAAGCGGCGGCGCGCCCGGCCCCATGACCATTCCCGCGAACCATGCTGGCTTTTCCCGGTCCAGGTATTCAAAGACATCATCCGTCATCGCCTCATCAAACCACTGAAGCGACAGCCATATCTTCGCCTTCGGGTGTGTCTCGGCAAGGAGCGCCGCCAGGTCTTCCAGGAAGGGCATCACATATTCGGGATGGTTCCGCCCCGGATCGCCGCCGGGGAAGAACACGCCGTCAAGCCGTGGCGCGTCACGGTAGAGTCTGGCGTGTTCCTCAAGATGCCTGGCGCGCTTTTCTTCGTCGCCGAGGTGAAACTCGGCAGGGGTCCAAATCCAGTATTCGAGGTCGTAGCGGGCGCAGATCGCGCTTACCGCCACGTTCATGTCATGCCGGGGGATGGGAAAGTGCGGGCTGACCCGATCGTCCTGAAATGGAATCTGCTCGATGGCGTTGGTTCCGAAGACCACAAGATCGCGGATGTACTGCTCGTAGGTTTCGACGTCCCAGGCGTCGTAACTGTTGGACTGGTAGCGGTATCCCAGTTGATGCCCGCGCAGGGGGTATTCAGGCGCGGTCGCCATGTCAAGCGGCTTCTGCAACGACACCTCACCGGGTATCCAGTCCAGGCTTCTCAGAACATGCCCCGCTCCAAACATGGCCCCGCGTCCATCCGCGCCGATAATCCAGATGACGGGCTGCGCGCCGGAACTGTCTGTCACAATTCGATAGCCTTCCGGCCTGGTCTCCGGGAGATTCTTGCCGGTGCGTGAAGGAACGGCCCGGCCGGCCAGTGAGGCGTTATCCCTCGTTGTAACCGCGATCACCGCGCCGCTCGTGGGCCATTGGGTGACAAGTTGCCACGAAATCCCCGTCCTCTTCTTCACTTCTTCAACGAGCAAGATATCCGCCATGCGTT
>CAZLII010000394.1:0-4882 GCA_964559065.1 uncultured Nitrospirales bacterium
CTATGCATAACCCTGTCATTGCGAGCGAAGCGAAGCGTAGCGCGGCAATCTGGATGCACAGTGCGCCTCAGATTGCTTCGCTCAGCGGGGCTGTGCGCCGCTTCGCTCGCAGAAAGCGTTATGTGTGTTGATTCCAAAGGTTACGCCAGTCGGCTGAAATGTTACGAAGCGCATTTCTTCAAATGATTCCGCATGGCCTGGCATTTGAGAGAAACAAAAAGACGCCGGTCTCTCTCGCGTGCGGATTTGGGACGCGCAGGAGGCCTTTCGTATTTTCCGCATACCTGTTATAATGAAATCCGCCGTTGATATTGATGCGATGTTTTTTTCAGTGGCAGGGTGATGATCCCCATTCGCATGAAAGGAGAACTGAGACCATGTTCAAGACAAGACGTTGTGGATTTACGCTGATAGAACTGCTGGTGGTGATTGCCATTATCGGTATCCTGGCGGCGATACTGCTGCCGGCGCTGGCGCGTGCGCGCGAGGCGGCGCGGCGTTCCAGTTGCCAGAACAACCTGAAGCAGATGGGCTTGGTCTTCAAGATGTACGGCAATGAATCCGCCGGAGGGAAGTTTCCGCGAATGCAGGGTCCGGCCATATATAACATTGATGGAATCACTGGGACGCGGGCCGCTGCTTCCGGATGCAATCGGCAGGGCAGCATCGCCATGGCGCCCAATCCGGTGGATATTTATCCGGAATATGTGACGGACTGGAATATTTTCGCATGCCCCTCGGCGCCGGACTATGGGGATGCGACCGAAATGCTCTCGGTGATGACCTGCGGCCCCTATGAGGGGATTGCCGATGATCTGGGCGACAGTTATGTCTACGTCGGGTGGGTCCTGGACGGCTTTGAGGCGGATTATGAGATGGTTGATGTTATGGGCTATACGATGTCAGGCCAGATTGCGCAGGTATTTTATGCGCTGATGGCCGGCAATGCCCTTACCACCACTGAGTTGCCCCCGCCGCAAGCCGCAGAGGCGCGCCGCACACTCGACAGCGACTTGCAGGTCGATCCGCCCTATGGACTGCGGGGAGGCAGCACCATCTACCGGCTTCGGGAAGGCATTGAGCGCTTCATGATCACCGACATCAACAACCCGGCGGCCAGCGCGCAGGCGCAGTCCACGATCATTGTCGCGTTTGACGTGGTGAATGAAGACCCCGCCTCTTCGGGCGTGGGGCTTTCCATGAACCATGTGCCGGGCGGCGCAAACGCGCTGTATATGGATGGCCATGTGGAGTTCGTGCGGTATGTCCCCACCGGGAAGCCCCCCGCGAATGCGACCACGGCGCGAACACTGTATGGTGTCAGCGTGCTCGGAGAAGCCATGTAATTTCCCGTTACATGACAAGATAGTTCGACTGTCGTGGCCGGTCTCCCGACCGAGTCACAACAACGACTGAAAGTATCCAATACGCGGCCCGGCAACATGGCGTGGAGACCTGCGGTCGCATCTGTGGCGCGGTCCCGCCTTCGCGAGACGCTACGGCGGACACGCAGGAGACCGGCCACAACAACGAATATGAAAAGATAGTTCTTGAACGAAAAGAGCGGCGGGATTCCGATCCATGATGGGACTCGGAATCCCGCCGAAAAATATCCCCTCCGGTTACTGGAGCGACTTTCCCGCGTACTCGCCGGTCAGCGCCTTCAGGAACGTGACAATCAGATCGGCGTCGCGGTCGCTGATGCGCGCGTGGGGCGTCTGATATTTCACCATGGTGTTGACCGCTTCCTTGAGGTCGCTGGTCGTGCCGTCATGAAAATAGGGGAAGGTGATGGCGATATTGCGGAGGGTGGGCACTTTGAGTTTGAATCGGTCCTCTTCGCGCTGGGTGAAATTGAAGCGCCCGTAGTCCGGGGTATGGACATTGCCCCGGTCAGCGAAGTAGTCCTGGTACAATCCCATCTTCTCGAAAGATTGCCCGCCGAGTATTTTGCCTGCGTGACAGGTGGCGCACCCATACTGCTTGAACAATGCGTAGCCGCGCTTCTCATTATCGGTCAAGGCGTTCTCTTCACCCCGTAGATATTGGTCAAAGCGTGAGGGGGTCAGCAGAGATTCCTCGAAGACTGCAATGGCTTCGGTAATGGTATCTTTGCTGTAGCCTTCGGGATAGACGGCCAGAAATTCCTGCGTGAGCGCCTCGCCCTGCTCCAGTTTTCCGATGGCCTCCGGCCAGTTGGATGCCATTTCGATGGGGTTGGTGACCGGGCCGTCGGCCTGCTCCTGCAAATCGGCGGCGCGACCGTCCCAGAACTGCATGAACTGGAAGCCGGCGTTGAACACGGTCGGCGCGTTGATGTCACCGACGGCCCCCCCGACGCCCGTGGAGAAGCGCGCTTGGTCGGTGCCGCCCTTCTGCAGGTCATGGCAACTGGCGCAGGAGATGGTGTTGTCGGTGGAGAGCCGTGTGTCGTGGAACAGTTTGTCGCCGAGGGCGACCTTTCGCGCATCCAGGTTCAGACTTTCCACTGGGGGGAGCGGCTGCACCATTTCATGCCGGAATTGGGGCGCAACCCCCTCGGTAGCGTAGTGTTTGGCGCGGACATCGTGAATCCACGCCAGCACGGTTTCACGTTCCGTCTTCGACAGGCCGCCGTTCCAATGCAACGCGAGATACCGCATTGGCGGCATACTGTTGTCGGTTATGACCTGCTCGGTTTTCGCCAGCACCACTTCGGACACCGGCTCACCTTCCTCCGGGGTCAGGGTTTCCAGATAGTTGATAAACTGGAGGCCGGTGCGGATGTCATGCTCGATGATACTCTTGGCAACAGGGAAAGCCGCATAGAAGGGCAGATTATATTCCGGGGTGTGGCAATTTACGCATTTCGCGCCCAGTACTGCCATCGCATTCCGATAGAGCGGGTCGTCCGACGTGACGGTGCGCAACTCGTTGGCCGGAAGGCCCACGATCAGGTTGGACACCGGCAGCGACAAGGCAAACAAAATGAGAACAATCAGAACAACAATCAGCCGTTTCATGAAATGCCTCCCTGTAGTGATGGTTTAAGCGCACAGGCCGGTCGCAGATTCGCCTCACGCGACCACTCCTCTCCTGCCCACAGATTCGCGCAAATCCGACGGCAATGTCAAGCGCGTGCGTGCGGGTTTTTTGACTGTCCTGGCCGCCTTGTGGTATGCTGCGTTCCCCTTGAAGCCAACCGCGGGGTCCGCGTTCTGCGGCACTATGAAGGTGGTCTATGTTCATCGGAAGTCAATCCAGCAGTACGATCCTTGATGTTTTTCGTATCGGCATGCACGAGGTTATCCGGCAGTGCGGCACGCCTGCTGAAGTGCACTTCAAGACATCAGGGTGCGCCATTCATGCAAAAGGGGCGGACCTGGGCAAGCGGGTGAACCACATGATGGTCTCGTTTGTGGTGCGGGAGGGTGTAAATCCCGAAGAGGTTGACGCCGCAATGAAATCCTCGCAGATTGGCGGCCGGGTAAAAATGGAGGACGGCATCTGCCGTCTGACGGCCCCGCCTTTTGAATGGCGACAACTGGCGCAATTGCTGCCGCTGGATAAAATGGTCGAATCCTTCGGGAAAGAGACCGTGCGCTCCAAGACGTGGACGTTGGAAGTTGACTCATATGTCAAGTCCGGCTTCAACATCAATTTGATGATCGAGTTGATGCGCAAGCGCGATGCTTCCGACTTGCATCTGCGCGCGGGCAACCGGCCCTTCATCCGGGTAGATAACGATTTAATGCCGCTCGACATGCCGGTGATATCCGCCGAGGACATGCGCGAGATCATGATGCAACTCGGCGGGGAATCCGAACTGAACCTGCTGGAAACCGAACGCGAATCCAGTTTTCAGTATCACGCGGCGGGCATTGGATACCTGCGCATCAGCGGCTATATCAAAAGCGGCGCCACCGCTCTCGCCATCCGGCTCATCCCGGAAAGCCCGTTGCCCTTCGAGAAACTGCATATTCCCGATGCAGTCCGACAGGTCTGTAACCGGCATCGAGGCCTATTCCTTTGCTGCGGGGTCACCGGCAGCGGCAAGTCCACCACGCTGGCCGCCATGCTTGATTACGTCAACGCCACCCGAAAGGTGAACATCATCACCATCGAAGACCCCATCGAATACGTGTACACCGACAAGCAGAGCATCATCTCACAGCGCCAAGTGGGGCGCGACACGCTGTCTTTCGCCAACGCGCTGCGCGGTTCGCTGCGCGAGGATCCTGACGTGATTCTGGTCGGCGAAATGCGCGACATTGACACCATTCGCGCCGGGTTGAGTGCGGCGGAAACCGGTCACTTGGTCTTCAGCACCCTGCATACCACGACCGCCGTGGACACCATCAACCGCATGATCAGTTATTTCCCCCAAAACGAACGCGACCTCATTCGGCAGGAGATCGCCTACACCCTCCAGGGCGTCGTCTGTCAGCGCCTGCTCAAGCGCATCGGCGGCGGACGCATCCCCTGCGTTGAAATTCTGCTCGGCGGACGCCCCATTGTCCGCGATGCCATTCTCGAGGGAGACCTCGACAAACTCCACGGGATCATGGAAATTGACGGCGACATGCGCACCTTCGACCAGTACGCCGTCGAACTGTATCAAAAGGGACTGGTCACCAAGGAGGAAGCCATTTCCGCGTGCAGCAACGAGGAAGGCTTCGAGCGCATTATTTCCGGCATCAAGTCCTCCGAAGGCCGGAAAATTCTGAAGTAATCCCACCGATTCTTTGGAGAATAGGACCTATAGGACCTATACGACCTATAGGCCTCGTTGCACCGCTCCCGCGGTGCAACGCAATGCTCCTGCTGCACATCAGTTCAGTCATCCTTTGCGTTACACCCCGGGAGCGGTGTAACGAGGAGGAGGGGGAGGTCAGTTCAGTCA
>CAZLII010000395.1:0-4866 GCA_964559065.1 uncultured Nitrospirales bacterium
CGCGTGCGGGGGACCCTGCGTTTGGGCGGGTTTCGCGTGAGGAATGCGTGGAGGCGGCGCGGGGATATGTGGCGCAGCAATGGCAGGCGGTGCGTCAGAAGCATGCCGCCGGGGAATCGGGGAGCAATGTGTTGCGGCGGCTGACGGAGGTCGCCGACACGGTGGTTCGGGGGGTGGTGGAATTTGGGATGCACCAGACGGGCGATCGGGAGAAGTTGCTGCACAGCGTCGCGATGTGCGCCCTGGGCGGCTATGGGAGGTGCGAGATGAGCCCCCGGTCGGATTTGGATGTGTGCCTGTTGTATGACCGGCGGCTCAGCCATGAAATCAAGGCGCTCAACGGCTACCTGCTGCCGTTTCTGTGGGACATGGGTTTCAAGACCGGATACACGGTGCAGAGCGTGTCGGAGGCGGTGAAACTGGCCCGGAACGACCCGGAGGCATACACCACCTACGCGCAGGCGCGGCTGCTGCTGGGGTCGAACAAATTGTTCGCGCGGCTGCGCATGCAGTTGCGCGGACTGAAGGCGCGCGACCTGGATCCCATACTCCGGCATATCCGCAAGCGGGAAATGCCGGAGGAACTGCCGCCGCAACACCGCGACCTCTACAACATTGAGCCGGACATCAAGGAAAACGTCGGCGGCCTGCGCGATTTTCACGCGGCGCAGTGGATGATCATGATGACGCACGGCGCGCTTTCGCTGGACGATCTTCAGCGCCTGGGGCATCTGAGCGCGGACGAATACCTGGGCCTGGTGGAAGCGCTGGACTTCGTGTGGCGCGTGCGCAACGAAATGCATTTCCACACCGGCAAGGCGGAGGACCACCTGGATTTTGCCATGCAGGGGCATGTCGCGGGCGCATTGGGCTATGGGGGGGAAACCCATGAAGCGATAGACCGGCTGATGCAGGATTACTACAGCGCCGCGCAGCGGATTCGCCATTTCCTCATGCTGGCGGCGCGGCTGTGCGATCAGCAGATCGCCGCGCGCCTTTCCGAAAGCCCCGGAGTCGGCCGCAGCCGCTCCCGCTTCACCGTGTACCAGGGGCAACTGTGCGCGGGCACGCTGGACCGCAAATGGTTCGCAGAAAACCCCGCCCGCCTGATGCAGGTCTTCTGGGAAAGCGCGCGCCGCGTCGCGCCGTTGAGTTATGCAATGCAGTCCTGGGTGAGGGACAACCTGCCCTTGGCGGGCGACGCGTTCCGCGCGAGCGATGTGGTCCGCCGTTATTTCGTGGCGGTCTGCAATCGCCCTGTGCAGGCGGGCATGGTGCTGCGGCAGGCGGCATCGGTCGGGCTGCTTCAGGCCTATCTGCCGGAATTTAACGCCATCCGAGGCATTGTGCGTTATGAAGATTTCCACAGTTACCCGGTGGACGAACATACCCTGCGCGCCGCGGAGGCCCTGGCGGAAATCCCCCGGCTCAACGGTTCCGTAGGCGGAGTGCTGCGCAAAACGCTGGAGCATGTGCGCGATCCGCACATCCTGGTAATGGCGATTCTGTTTCACGACCTGGGCAAGGTCTCCGGCGAGACGCACGTCGCGGAAAGCGCTCGCACATCCCGAACCATTTGCGAACGCATCGGCATGCCGGAAGAGGAGACGGAGCGCATTGTTTTTCTTGTTGAGCACCACCTGCTCATGAGCAACATCGCATTCTATCGCGACACGGACAACATGGAAACGCTGAATCAGTTCGCGCAATTGATGCGGACCGACGAACGCCTCCGCGAATTGCTCCTGTTGACCTACGCGGACCTCGCCGCCGTCGGGCCGAATGTGTGGAACGACTGGAAAGGCGCGTTGCTGATCAAACTGTTCCTCAAGACGGAACGCATTCTGTTGGGCCGATCGCACGTAGCGGAAGAGGAGTACTGGACCCTGCCGAAGGCGGACGAGGTGCGGGCGCGCCTCGCCGAGCCGCTGCGGAGCAAGACGGAGGCCTATCTGCGCGCCCTGGGCGAACGTTATTTCATTGCATTCTCGCCGGACAGCATCGCCCGGCACATGGAATGCCTTGAAGAGGCGCGCGCCACCGGGCTGGCGCTGCGCTGCGACACCCACGAGGACACGGGCATGAGCGAGGTGGTCGTGTGCACGCGCGACCGGCTCGGATTGTTCTCGGAAATAGCGGGCGGCTTCGCGTCGCAATTGGTCAATGTCGAAGGGGCCGCACTGTTTACGTTGGATGACGGCTGGGTGGTGGATTGCTTCACCGTGAAAGACGCCGCCAATGACCGGCCGATGACGCCCGCGCAGTTCCAGGGCGTGGGACGGGTGCTGCGCGAGGTCATCCTGGAAGGACGCGACATCCGGGGATATGTGGAGCATTCGCGGCGGCGGCTGTTCGCGTTATTGCAGCCGCGCGCGCCCATTCGCACGCGCATCGAATTCGACAACACCGCCTCCGCCACCGACACCGTGATTGACATCGAGACCGGCGACCGCACCGGTTTGTTGTATGATATAGCCAGGGCCTTGTCCGGCATGGGCGTGGATATTTTGTCCGCGCGCATCATGACCGATGCCCGGCGCGTGCGCGACGCATTCTATGTGCGCTTGAACAACGCCAAAATTGAAGACTACGCCACCCAAACCGCCATCCGGAACGGGTTACAGGAAGCCATCCTTCCCGCAATGACCGCCGATAGCAAGGTAGTTCCCACATGAAGCGATTTTATCACGTCTCTGCTAAGAAAGTGCGCCATGTTTTGGCCGATTGAAGAGAATTCCAATGGTTTCTGGTCTCTACCCCCAATCCCCGTCCGACTGGTCCGACCCGTCCGACGGGTCCGACGGGTCCGAATCGCCGGGGTGCTGCCAAGTAGCGGCGCGGGAGCGCCGCGGTGGTGCGTTACACCGCAGGAGCGGTGTAACGAGGAAATAAGGGAGCCCCCTTTCTTTTGCCAATCGCCGCCAAAGGCGGTGGCTCGCCTCGATAGAATGACACGACAACGAATGAACCATGCACTTAAAGTGCTATCTGAGCGAATTCGGCCGGTTGCCGCATACTTATTCGGTTCCCGCGCTGAAGGACGCGGCGATATGTGGAGCGACTATGACCTGGCCGTCTTCGTTGAAGGAACAGAACAATGGGATATCTGCAATTTGGCGAGGTTCTGCGCAGAAGTGCAGAAAGAAGCGGGTGATGATATTGAACTGCACGTTTTCCCCGCCTCGAAAATTCGATCTCCCGAGCCGGCCAGTTTTGCCGCCCACATTATCGCTCATGGCATAGAACTGCCTCTTGATCCGCTGCAATCTGAAGATACCGTTTCGTCCATCGAGAATGAATGATAGAATGCCTGGACAAACCGACAAAGGAGTCGCCACATGGATCGCGCATATAACACCGCTGCGTTGATTGTTCTGACTGTCGCCCTGACCTGCGGCATGGCAGCGGCGCAAAGCCCCCTACTCAAGGAAATCGAGGACAGTTTCGTCCGCCTGCACGAGCAGGTCGGCCCCAGTGTTGCCAGCATTGAAGTGAAAGGGCCTGCCGGCGAGGAAATGTCCGAAATGGACCTGTTTCATCGCTTTTTCGGTATTCCCGGCCCCGAGGGCGGCCCGCGGACGCCCAGACCGCGTCCACAGGCGCAGGGTTCCGGATTCATCTATGACAAGCAGGGGCACATTGTCACGAACAACCATGTCATCGAAGGCGCGGATAAAATCCTGGTCAGATTGTGGAACGGCAGCGAATATGAGGCGAAAGTTGTCGGCGCGGACCCGGAGAGCGACTTGGCGGTGGTGAAGATTGAGAGCGTCGAGAATCTGCCGCCGGCGCGCCTGGGGGATTCCGACGCCATTAAGGTGGGTCAGTTCGCCGTGGCCATCGGCAGCGCGCGCGGCTTCGAGGGGTCGGTCTCTTTCGGGCATATCAGCGCCATCGGACGCGAAGGGCTGCGCGGTCTCGCCGTCCAGGGGTTGACCTTCCAGAACCTCGTGCAGACCGATGCCGCCATCAACCTCGGCAACAGCGGCGGACCGCTCTGCAATATTGCGGGTGAAGTCATCGGCATCAACACGGCCATTGTGTGGGGCGCGAATTCCATCGGCTTCGCCGTGCCTGTGAATACCGCCAAGACAGTCGTCCCGCAGTTGATCGAACAGGGCCAAGTCACCCGCGGCTATCTTGGCGTGGCCATCGAAGACGCGAAACTTTACGCCGACGCCGCCGGACTCCCGGACAGCAAAGGCGCGTTCGTGAAACGCGTGCAGCCGGGCACCCCCGCCGAGGCCGCGGACATCCGCGTCTATGATGTGATCCGCAAGGTGAACGGCGAGGCAGTGGCCGACGCCGCCGACCTCGTCCGCAAAATATCGGCCTTCCCGCCGGGGTCCCACGTGACGGTGCAGGTCTGGCGCAATGGCGCGGAAGTGGACATTCCGGTGGAACTCCACCAGCGGGATTTGGCCGTCGTGCAGCCCGACCGCGAACAGGACATCCTGGGCATCCGCGTGCGCGCGACCACCCCGGAAATCATCGAACGGCTGGGACTGGACCCAACCGTCAAGGGCGTGGTCATTACCGATGTGAAATCGGGTAGCCCCGGGCACGACGCGCGTCTGGCCGCCGGCGACCTGATCATTGAGGTGGCCCAGACGCCCGTCTCCACGCTTGGTGAATTCATTGCCGCGATGCAAGAACACGCCCAGCCCGGGAAGTCGGTTTTTATCCGCTTCATCCGGGCCGGCAGCACAGAACCCGACATCACCGTGATCCGCGTGCCGGCAACACCGTGACGGATACGCCAATTCATAAATCCCCCACTGCCGCCGAAGGCAGCGGGGGACTGCTAAGAAAGTGGGCCCCTTTCTTCTGCGAATCGCCGCCAGAGGAGGGCTGGGACTCGCAATG
>CAZLII010000396.1:0-4838 GCA_964559065.1 uncultured Nitrospirales bacterium
CTCCATTCTTTCCCTTCACCTCCACCAGCGGGCCGCTGCAAGATGGCGATTTCGGCGATCTGCTCATCTTGCAATTCCAAGGCGCCACAGGCCCATTCCTGGTGCGCTTTGAGGTCATCGAGCCGGTCTATTCCGCCGACCCGAACGCAAAATACTTCGTGTGTCCCGATTCCATCTTCGTGGAAGACCAGCCGTTCCTGGCGCCGTCCTTCCCATGGGCGTACATCGGCACCAATCCTGCCATGACCTCGGAACAATCGTTCATTGTGGATTTGGGTACAACCCATGACCATGTGGATGTCTCCGTGTTTAATCTGGGCGGCAGCCATCCGCCCACCGGCGTCGCCCTGTACTGGTCGGCCATGCCCAATGCAGCATCGCGATACCTGATTGTGGACCCGGTCGAAGGCATCGTCAGTTCCACGCTGACGCCGGACTTGTTCCGCGTCACGGTGGACCGCACCATCGCCCCGGGATTCTATATGGGAACCATCTTGCTGAATTACGAACTGACGGGCCTGGGTATCATGTTGCCCGGTAAGTCGCTCCATGTGTGGTTCCAGGTTATCGGCCCTGTGCTGCAATTGGACCAGACCGTGTTTTCCTTCGTCTCGTCGCCCGCGGAGCAGCCGCTCTACATCAGCAACGCGGGGCAAGGACTGCTCCGGTGGAACATCAACACCAACCTTTTCCCGTTCTGGTTAAGCGTCACCAGTGACACCGGCATCCTTGGCCCTGGTGAAAACGAAGGGATTCTGGTTCGGGTTAATCTCTCCGGACTGCCCTCCGGGGCCTATGAGCACACCTTTACCGTAAGATCGGAAGATGGACAACAGCAGTCCGTCCTCGTGACCGCCGTCCAGCCCTGAGCGGTTTTCGATGCCGTATTCGCTGTGGGCGGACTATTTCGCGTGGAACTGTTGTTTTCTCGCGTACAATCTGTTTGAACCCCAATGCGATTGCATCCGGCGCAGCCCTTCGTGCTACAGTACAAGACAGTTGATCATTTGTGGCTGAATCGGAATCGTTTACGCTTTCTTGCGGACGCATGCAAAAAACCTGAATTTCGCCATTGGCCGTTTTGCAGGCTGCACCATTGGAGACCGGCGACATGCGCTTGATCCTTTTGAATATTCTGGTGGCGCTTGGCGTGACCGCGCTGATTCTTATTCTCTGGGGCGCGGTCGCCATGATCGCCTATAAACGGTCGGGCGACAGGAAAGTGGGTTGCAGCGGCCCCACGGTGGACGAGCGGGGCGTAGCCGTATGCTGCAAGGGCGACAAGGTCTGCGACGAAGCGGAAACCCATATGAATCTTCAGGGGAAACAGTGAGGCCGACCGCGTGTGCCGCGCTTGAAAAACAACCTCTCAGGGGGCGAAATGCGACATTTTGCATCAGAATGTCGTTCTGCTATAATCCCGCCGCTTGATTGCGGAGACCCTGAACAAGTGAATCCATGTGAAAACAGGGAGCGGATATATGGCGGTTAAGTATTTTTGTCCTAAATGTGAGCGGCGATTCGTGGATTGGGGCGCCGAAAAACTGGGGTTTAAATGCCCCGCCTGCCCGGATGAAGAATTAATACGGGTGGGCGCGAACGAGGGGCAAAGCCTTGCCGCACCCCGATTGACACGCCGTCCAGTCAAAGCCGTCAAACCCGTCATTGATGACGAAATATCATTGACGGAAGCGGGAACCTTTGATGAGGAAGTGGGCGAGGAAATTCCGATTGGGGAAATCAGCGATTTTGACGCGGAACCGGAAGAGCCGGAGGAGGAGGAAATCAAGTTGGGTGAGCCGGATGTCGTTGCGGTAGAAGTTGTTGGCGACGAAGAAGTGGCGGCGGCGGATGAGGACGAGGATGAAGATATCGAAGATGAAAACCTTTCTGGGGATCTGATTCTGGATGCGGACGCAGCCATTGATCTGTCGGGGGATGTACTGGACGACGATCGTTGACTTCTCGGCCCTGTGAATGACGTCCGCTCCTTGGACCAGCGTTACGGGTTTCTTTCAGAAACGCCAGCGCATTTCGGGGCTACGGCATGGCGGGAGGAGAAGGGGGCGGGGAAGAGGTGGCTTCAGGGAGCGCCGGGGGGGGCTGCGCGGCATTCGTTTCCGCAGCGGCTTTCGTGGTGACTACGGCCTTATCGTAGGGATAGAACACTTTCAGTTCCGTGAAAGTCTTCTGGAAACTGTCCTGCAGAAAAGAGAGCAGGGACATATTTGGCGGAATCTCAAAATGCCTGATGCGCTCCGCCAGGGGAATTTCCCGTACCACATCGCTGATTTCAATGGTGACGCCTGTCCGTTCGGCGAGATCGGCGAGCAACGCGACACAATCAATATTCTGAAAAATGATGGGATTCTCCGAAATCGGCGCCGTAAGTTTGCGGTAGAATTCCGGCGCCAATTCCTCACCTATAAAGATATCCGGCTGTGGTCGTGCCACCTCATCCTCTCCTTGGCCGCCACGCAGGGGATCCTTGTCGTCATATTCGATGGATTCAACCTGCCGTCGCGGGATTTCCAGCGGATCGAGATTGGGATGCACCTGCACCGCAACGGCGCGCGGAGTAACGCGGATAACCTGGACGCCGGATATGATGGACCCGTTCTTCAACCGGATGATGTCGCCTTCCAGTTTTTGCGGCGGTGGTGGCGGCAGGGCGTCCGCGTCCTCATCCTCCCCGTCGGTGTTTTGGGAAACGGAACCGCCGGGGGGCGCTCCCGGTTCCGTTTCGATTTGGGCGAGCAGAAATACTTCGGCGACGTCGGATAGTGCCGCGTTGGCCATTGTACTGCCGATGCACAATAGCACTGTCAGGCAGATCATCAACCCCAGAGCGATTCGCATCCTCTTCTCTCCATCTTCTTACGATTTCATTCTAGGTGAGGGGGCTGGGGAAGTCAAGCGCCTTTTTCCCGCCGAACATCATATAGGCGCCGGAAAAAGCCAAACTCATCTTCCACCGCGATTATATTCTGTTCCGGCCCGGTGTTACGAAGATGCAGCGGCGCTCCTGAGCCTCTCGATGGTATCTGCGAGTTCCAGCAAGATCGAATGCTCCCAATCCCGCCCGAGCGTCTGCTGCATCTGGTCGTAGTACCACAGGGTGCCTTCGCGGCCGCCTTTGAAACGGTCCCATACCGCCGGTCCCGCTTCACGCAACCCTTGGATAATGGTCCGCGCGTTGTGGATTTTGTCCGCCGCAAGAATGAGCCGCAAATCCGGCGGGGCGTGGGCGATCTTTCTGAGGTGGGCTTCCTTGCGCGCGCGCCACGGCGGCTTGGGCTGTTCATCGGTGTCGGTGCAGCCCCAAACCAGGCCGGCGACGCGGTCGCCGAACGCCTCCCGAATGCGTTCGAGGGTGGGACGTCCGCCCTGGTCTTCCACGGCGTCATGCAGCAACGCGGCGATGAATTGGTCTTCATCGCCGCCGTATTGGGCCGTGATCGCGGCAACGGCCATCGGGTGGGATATGTAGGCTTCTCCGGACCCCTTGCGCACCTGGTCCGCGTGCAGTTCGCACATCAGGGTCATGGCGTCAACGACGCGGTGTCCGTATCGCATGCAGGCATTTCCTCAGCGCGTTGTTGCAGCAATATTATCAGCGTCGCCACGTGATCGGTCTGGATGCCATCCACGCCCCAGGCCAGCATCTCGGCCCAGGTTTCCGGACCCCCGTCATCCACAATGACAATGGCGCCGGCCTCGTGGCAGGTCTTGGCGAAGGATTCCGAGAAGTGCTTCCACGTGGAGGCGACCACGCGTGGACGAAACATCTCCAGCACGCGCGGCAGCAGACCTTCCGGGCCGGGATCGGGCATGATCACGCATTCCGGACACTTCTCCGCCACTTCGCGCAGTTGCGCCGGCCCGGCATACCACAACACGTCTTTTTCCATGCCGCGCGCGCGGATCATGTCAAGCAGTTTGGCGACCGGCGCATTCTTCAGGTCCAGATAGATGCCAATCCTGCCCCTGCATAAATCCAGAATTTCGTCAAATGTGGGGATGCGTTCGTCAGCCCATTCCGGCCCGACCCGGCTGCCGATGTCCATCGCCAGCAGTTCGGCCAGCGTGAACCCCTTCACCGGCCCCTGATGATCCTTCGTGTAGGCGTCCACGGTGCTGTTGTGAATGCTCACGATATGTCCATCTTTGGTTTCCCGCAGGTCAACTTCCACGAAATCCGCGCCCAGTTCAATCGCCCTGCGGTATGCGGCAAGGGTATTCTCCGGGATGCCGTCGTGCACGCCGCGATGCGCCACCACATAGACCCCGCCATGACGAGGTTTGCGCGCCAACGCCGCCTCTTCTGCAGCAAAGCCGATCCCGTGGAAAAATAAGATGACTACCGAAAATATGGCCCACAATGCTCGCACGACATATGCTCCTTTTCTTGTCCCATACGTCCCATAGGTTCCATAAAATACTGCTAAACAGCGTCAAAATCCTGCACCACTGACAAACGGCCCCATGGGGAATATGCACCCCATGGGGCCATTGAGTTCTCTTGCAGACGCTACCGCGCCGCGCGGCGGCGGTATGCGCCGCCCGCAACAAGGCACGCAGCCAACGTGGCCAAGATGGCCAGAACATCCGCCCAGGAAACGCTTCCGCGTCCCGGGGCGGGGGCGCAACCCAGTATGCCGATACGCTTGTGTGGATCCACGCCGACACCGCGCAAAGTGACGGTAATGGGCGAGTTTTCACCGCCGATAAAGGTCAATGTCGCGGCGAAATCACCGGTGTCTATCGGCGCGAAACGCACCTGAATCTCCGCTGTTTGATGACGCGTGAGGGGGTAGCGGGGTGCGGCCACGAGACTG
>CAZLII010000397.1:0-4831 GCA_964559065.1 uncultured Nitrospirales bacterium
ACTGGAACTCGAGGTTGAGCACCTTTTCCTTCCGAGTGCGCGGCGGGCAGGACGCCGTGTTCCGGCTGCTCGGCGCGGTGCGCCTGTTCATCCTGGCGGAATCGCTGGGCGGCGTGGAATCGCTCATCGAGCATCCGTGGACCATGACCCACGCCTCCATGCCCGACGATGCGAAAACAAAAGCCGGCATCACGCCCGACCTGGTGCGGATTTCGGTGGGATTGGAACATCCGGAAGACCTGATTGACGACTTGCAGCAGGCGTTTCAGCAGGTGTAGTCAAGCCCGCACAGTACAACCGAACACAAATGAGTTACTGCCTCGACCGAAGGTCTCCATCACATAGGGTGAGTGCAGCAAAGCGGAATCCACCAACGCCATTATCCATGGTGGGGTCCATTGCGCTTCGCTCCATTTCACCCACCCTGCTAAATGTGGAACATGCGGCCGCTGCTGTTTTCAGCGGCGTGCTGCGCTTCAACCAGGCCCGCGAGGGTGATGCCCGCCAGATAATCGCGCAGGGTCCGGCTCGCTTCGGCAAAGACATCTTTGATCGCGCACACGTCCGGGTCCTCCGCGCAACTTGGCACATCGGCGCATTGGGCGATTTCAATCGGCCCTTCCAGGGCCTCGACGATGTCGGCAAGGGTGATGTCTTCCGCGGGTTTCGCAAGCATGTATTTGCCGCGCGCGCCGCGCACCGCCACCACCAGTTGCGCGTTGCGCAGTCGGGCGAGCAACTGCTCCAGATAGGCCGTGGGCAGGCTGCGGCTTTCGGCAATGGCTTTCCCGGATGCGCCATCGGGAAGCATCGCCAAGGCCAGCATCGCCCGAAGACCATAGCGTGCTTTCGTCGAGAGTTTCATGGGCCGCGCCTTTTCCACAGTATGCAGGCGGGACGCCTGCGCCAATGTTCTGGAGTACAGGCTTCAGCCTGTTGGGAATACAAGCGAAACGCCTGCATCACTGCTCCATAACACACGATCTGATCCGCGCTTGTCAACTTGGCGCAAAGCGCCGGGGCAGTGGAATCCCCCCCTCGTTCCCAAATGCAATTTTCGGAACAAGAGGGAATCGGTTTTTGGTTGCCATATACCTTGGGTGCGCATCGCACAGGGAGGGAAACGTAGACGCGGCATCTTGCCGCGTCCGCTTTTTGCCGAACCGACGCGGCAGGATGCCGCGTCTACTATTAAGGAAACAATACAGCCGTCGAGCCTGTCATGCGCGGCGGAGGGTGATGCGGGCGGCTTCGGGGGGACACAGATAGCGGACGGGGATGTCGGTGCTGCCCATGCCCACGGTGGTATAGCCCTGCATGGCGCCGTTGCGCCAGCGCCCCATGGCGTGCCTGCGCGGACAGCGCGCATTCAGCAGAACTGCGCCGACAATCGGCAGCCGAATCTGCCCGCCGTGGGTGTGGCCGCAAAGGTAGAGGTCCGCGCCGTGCGTCGCCGCCTCCGGGATGCACTCCGGGGTGTGCGCCAGGAGCACCTTGAAGGCGTCCGGCGGCGCGCCGTCCAGCGCGAGGGCGAGGCTGTCAGCGCGGAATTTGTGGGGGTCGTCCACGCCGGCCATCCAGAGGTCCGCCTTGCCTATGCGGAGGCTGAGGCCCTCGTTGATGAGCACGGTAATGCCGAGAGCGCGTAGCCCCGGAACAAGATCGCTGATGTCGTGGTTGCCTAGGATGGCGAAAATACCGCGCGGCGCGCGGACCACCTCAAGCACCTGTTTGAGATGGGGAAGAACGAAGTCCTGCGGCCCATAGTAGCCGAAGGCGTAATCGCCGGTCAGCACGCAGCAGTCCACCTCCACGCCCCGCAGGAGATCACACACGGCGCGCGTGAATTTGTGGTCCTTCGACCGGAAATGGAAGTCGGAGAGTTGGAGGATGCGAAAGCCGTCGAGGTCCGGCGGAAGATTCAGATAGGCGAAGGTCAGGTCCGTCAGGCGCGGGCTGCACGCGTTGTGACGGCCGCGGGCGTAAAGGCGGACCGCCTTGAGCAGGCCCACTGCCGCCATCGCCGTCCACTTGGCGCGCAGGGAATGAAAATCTGTCTCGGCGCCGTGACGCAGACCGAGTTCCGCTTCGCGTTCGAGACGTCGCCGCCACAGCGCCGCTCGGCGTTGCGCCGCTTCCCCATCCGTTATCAGCGGGCCGCATTCCTTTTCCATGCGCCCTCCTGCCTGCGCCCCGGTCACGGGATTCAACCAATCCGCACCAGGGCGGGGTCGAAGTGGTCCGGCGCTTCAAAGCCGAGCAGACGGACCAGGGTGGCGGCGACATTGCTCAGCCCCGGCGCGGGCGCGTCGCAGGCGTGCAGGGCGTTCGCGCCGGAGTAGTCCTTGATAATGAACGGCACCGGGTTCAGCGTGTGCGCGACATGCGGCTCGCGTTTGCCCTTGTTCTCCGTGAACAGCAGGTCGGCGTTGCCGTGATCGGCGGTGACGACCAGCAGGCCGTGCGCGGCCTCCACCGCCGGCATGATGCGCGCCAAACACAAATCCACCGCCTCTACGGCGATGCGCACCGCCGGCGCGATGCCTGTATGGCCGACCATGTCGCCGTTGGCGAAATTCATACGGATGAACTTGTACTTGCCCCCGCGAATTGCGTCGAGCACGGCGTCCGTCACTTCCGCCGCCTTCATCCAGGGGCGCTGTTGAAACGGCACGTCATCGGACCGAATCTCCACATATTGCTCCACGTCGCGATCAATGTAGCCGGAACGGTTGCCGTTCCAGAAATAGGTGACGTGGCCGAATTTCTGCGTTTCGGCAATGGCATAAGATGTAACGCCGGCGGCGCACAGGTATTCGCTCACCGATCCTTCGATCTGCGGCGGCTCCACCAGGAAATGCTTCGGGATATGCGTGTCGCCGTCGTATTGCATGATGCCCGCGTAGAACACGTCCGGATGTCGCTTGCGGTCAAAATAGGGAAATTCATCCTCTTCAAAAGCGCGGGAAATCTCGATGGCGCGGTCGCCCCGGAAATTGAAGCAGATGACCGCGTCGCCGTCCTCGATGGTACCCACCGGCGCGCCGTTCTCAACGATAACAAACTCGCCGAGGAACTGGTCGTTCACCTTGGGGTCTTCGTCATAATAGGTCTGCACCGCTTCCACCGCCGACGGAAACGGCCGTCCCTCTCCCAGCACATGCGCCTTCCATCCGCGCTCGACGATCTTCCAGTTGGCCGCGTAGCGGTCCATGGTGACAATCATGCGGCCGCCGCCCGAGGCGATGCGGTAGTCGCGTCCGTCCGCGCTGCATTCCCGCAGTGTTTCCTCCAGCGTTGCAATGTAGCCGAGCGCAGAGCGCTCGCCCACGTCGCGCCCGTCGGTCAGCGGATGCACCCGCACGCGGCGCACGCCCTCGGCGGCGCAGCGCCGGATCAGGGCGAGCAACTGGCTGATGTTACTGTGCACATTGCCGTCTGACAGCAGGCCGATGAAATGGACCGTTCCCCCCGCTGTTGTGCGCGCCATTGCTTCGCGCCATGCGGCGCCCTCGAAGACCCGCCCCGATTCAATGGCTTCATTGACGAGCCGCGCGCCCTGCGCAAAGACCCGGCCCGCGCCCAGCGCGTTGTGGCCGACCTCCGAATTGCCCATGTCCTCGTCCGAGGGCTGGCCCACGGCCTTGCCGTGCGCCTTCAACCGGAAAAAAAGCGGCTCCGTGAAGAGCGCGTCAAGCGCGGGCGTGTGCGCGAGATATACGCCGTCCGACTCATCCTGTTTGCCGATGCCGATGCCGTCCATGATCACCAGGACCAGCGGACCGGGAAACGGCGCGTACTGCTTCAGGGGCTTGAGGGAATACTTGCTCATGTTGTTGCACCAAACCTTTTCGATAACTCATGGTGGATACTGAGAATGCCTCTGTCGGGAGGGTGAACACGCCGCCGCGTGCGAGGCGGGTGCGGAAAGTGTAGACGATTGCCGGGCCGCCACGCAAAAATGCCGCACTTCAGCGGGGCGCGTCCCGCGCCAAGACACTGCGCAACGGCATGCGCCACATCCCAAAACACAAAATACACTGCGCCAGCACCGCGCCCGCCGTGTTCGCAACCACATCCCACAGATCAAACGAGCGCGTCGGCACCAGAATCTGGTGAAGTTCATCACTCACCCCGTATATCGCCGCGAACACGATCGGCGCGAAAAACTGTACAGCGGGCCGCACCGGACGCCCCGACCGGCGCAGCCCAAGCGACACAATCACGGTCAACCCGCCGTAAAGGGCCATATGCACCGCCTTGTCCGCGCCCGGCGTCTCCACTTCGGGAAAATCTTCGAGCGGCCGCGACGACATCCAGAAAATGACGGCGCAATACGCCAGCGTCAACAACCAGTAGCGTGGTGACATGATCGGCACATGATTTTCCTTTTCTGTTTCTGCTGGAACCCTTACGGTCAGATGCGGGTATTATGAAACAAATCAAGTAGCGATTTCTTTTCTTGGCGGAAGGACAGCAAGGACAACAAGGACGGCAAGGAAACAAAGAACCAGAAACAGTGTTGTCCAAAACAAGTTGTCAGGTAAATCAAAGGCTATGCCCAAAACCCTTGGAAAATCCTGTTGAATCAAGATGATGTCAAGGGCATTTTCTATGCGCAAGCCTCCCCGTGGGAATTCCTGACACGTCATTGGCCCTTGTTCCAAGGTGTCCCGTTTTGTTCCCCTCACCCCACCCCTCTCCCAGTGGGAGAGGGCGTTCATGACGAAACCTGAGGAATGCTGTTGCTCCCTCTCCCAGCGGGAGAGGGCGTTCATGACGAAACCTGAGGAATGCTGTTGCTCCCTCTCCCTCCGGGAGAGGGGTGGGG
>CAZLII010000398.1:0-4821 GCA_964559065.1 uncultured Nitrospirales bacterium
CCAGTCGGACGGGGATTGGGGATGGAGACCAGGAACCATTGGAATCCACTTCAATTGGCCAAAACATGGCGCACTCCAGATAATAAAAGATGACATATCAGTATTCTGTAATGATGGCCTTACGTATATGTGCTGTCCAGAAAACGCGCCATCGCACTTACGAATACCTGAACTCAGGCTTCCCCATCATCTTCCGGCGTCTTGCGGTCGCGCTGTTCAAATCGCGCGAGGCGCTCGCGGAATTCCGCTTCCTTGCCGCGTTCCGTGGGATGATAGTACATGCCGCGCGGCACGCCGTATTCCTGCGGCACATAGCCCTCCTCGTGGTCGTGTGCGTACTGATATCCCGCGCCGCGCCCCAGGCGTTTGGCGCCCCCGTAGGAAGCGTCCTGCAGATGCGTGGGCACGGCGACGGTCTTCTTCTCGCGCACGTCGCGCAGTGCGGCGTCAATGGCCAGATACGCCGCGTTGCTCTTCGGCGCGCACGCCACATAGGTTGCGGCCTGCGCCAGGATGATGCGCGCCTCCGGCATCCCGATAAATTCGCACGCCTGCCACGCCGCCGTCGCCAGCACCAGCGCCATCGGGTCCGCGTTGCCCACATCCTCCGAAGCGGCGATGCAGATGCGCCGCGCGACAAAGCGCGGCGTCTCTCCCGCTTCGAGCATCCGCGCCATCCAGTACACGGCGGCGTCGGGGTTGCTCCCGCGCATGCTCTTGATGAAGGCCGACGCCGCATCGTAGTGCTCGTCGCCCGTGCCGTCATAATGCAGCAGTTTGCGCTGGATGCACGCGCGCGCCACGTCTTCCGTGATGCGCAGCCAACCCTCTGAGGGCGGCGTCGTGATCAGCGCGATCTCCAGGGCATTAAGCGCGCGGCGGACGTCGCCCTCGACGAAGGCCGCGAAATGCTCCAGCGCGACGCGGTCCGCTTCTACGCGCAGGTCCTTGACGCCCAGTTCCGGGTGCGCAAGCGCCCGCTCCAGCAGCACCATGATGTGCTCATCTTCCAAACGGCGGAACTCGAAGATTTGCGACCGCGACAACAGCGGCGCGACCACCGAGAAAAACGGATTCTCCGTTGTCGCGCCGATCAGGATGATGTTGCCGTTCTCCACGTCGGGCAGCAACGCGTCCTGTTGGGCGCGGTTGAAGCGGTGAATCTCGTCCACAAACACGATGGTGCGCCGGTTCTCATGAATGCGGCGCTGCTTCGCCTGCGCGATGAGTTCGCGCAGTTCCTTCACGCCGGAAGTCACCGCGTTCAGCGGCTCGAAGTGCGCGCGGGTCCGCATCGCGATGATACGCGCCAGCGCCGTTTTGCCCGAACCCGGCGGGCCGTAGAGAATCAGCGAGGTGACCCGGTCCGCCTCGATGGCGCGCCGCAGCACCGTCCCCGGACCCAGGATATGATCCTGACCGATCAGTTCGTCCAGTGTTCTCGGCGCAATCCGCCGCGCAAGCGGCGCCTCCCGCCGCAGGCGGTCCAATGCGGCGTTCTCAAACAAATCTTCCCGCATGCGCTGATCCTAGCCGTCTCCGGGCATCGGGCGCAATCAGGGCGTTCCCATTGCCTCAGTCGTATCAAATCGGTCGGACGGATTAGTGTGGGAAATCGTTGTGTTTTCAGCAAAGCGTTTCGCTTCATCTTCAACCAGACCGGCATAGTGCGCCGTAAACGCAGCCATCACCCAGAACACGATGCTTGCGCGCAGCGCGGCCAGCAACTCCGCGCCGAAGATCTGCATCAGCAGGAATCCACAGAAACCAAAGAGCAGCCCGGAAAGGGCAAGCCGGTCGTAGTCGCTGATAAAGGGTTGTTTGCGCGCGCGCCAGACCATGCGCAACAGAAAAACCAGTAACAACAGAAACAGACTGCCGCCCAGCAAACCGAACTCGCTCAAGGCCATCAGGAACAGATTGTGCGGCGTTTCCGCCGAGACCCGGCCCTTGTAGAACAGCAGGCCGCTGATTTCATCCCGGCTGGGCATGTCCCAGTCCTTGCGGATATCGAAACGCATGTAGAACGCATCGGGCGATATGCCGAAGACCGGATAATCCCCCCAGATGGCCAGAGCCGTGTACAGGCTGTCGGTGCGTCGCGCGACCGACGCGTCTTCGTGATAGCCGCGCGACCAGTAGCGGCTGAAATCATACTGACTGAAAAGATAGAGCGCAATGGCGACGAGCGCCGCGCAGAATACAAACGACAACCCACCCAGCACCAGGCGACGCCAGCCCCGCGCCCGCCAGATCAGGTACAGCATGGTCGGCGCGAGAATCATCACGAGACAGAGCATGGCGGAGCGCGACAGGGCAAACAACACGCCCAGAAACATCAGCGCGGCGCACGCGAGATGGAAGAGCCGCCAGAAGCCCTTGTCGCAGCCCAGGCCGAAGACCACTGCGGGAGGCATCAGCAGCAGGATGACGGCCGCCACGGAATTGGGATGACCCAGCGGCAGGCGTCCGCGCACCAGGTCCAGCGTGCCGCCAATGGCCTGCGTCCATCCGATCAGGTCCAGCACACGCCCGGGCAGAATCCCGAACGCCGCCAGGATGAACCCCGCCAAGCCGCCCAGCCCGATCATGAAACGGATGGCCCACAGGGTCCGCGCCCGGCTCAGGCCGCAGCGCGGCAGCAACACCACGAAAAAAACCGGCAGCGTCACCGCGCCCAACGCGAGCAATTCGCCGCTCACATCGCGATGAACAAGGTAGTCGTCGAGGAAACGGTTAATTCCGATCGTCATCAAACCCGCCGCAATAAACGCTGCAAGCATCCAAGAGAGGCGACGAAGAAAACGTTGCAGTTCAGGCTTGCCTTGCGTGCCGGAGGTCGTGTCCAGCAGCACCCGCGCGCCCAGCAACAATAAACACAAAAACGTCAAATAGAACGTCGGCTTCAACGCAACATAGTGATTCAGCGGAATAGCGAACGACTCATCAAAACGCTGCATCAGCAGAAAAGCCAGGAGCACCGGAACCAGCGCCAGCAATCCGGAGAATCCAAACACCGCCGCCGCCACGCTGCCGCCCGCCAACAGCGCCAGGGCCATCGGCACAAGCGGCAGATACACATACTGCATCAGGGCAATCACCGCGCCCGCCACGGCGCACCCGCCAACCAGAATAGCCGCATCCGCCTTGGGCGAAACCAGCGAGCGCTGTGTTTCTTCCGCGGTGTTCATGCTTGCTCCCTGCCGCCCATCGTCATTTCCCTGAGTCTGCCGCGCCCCGGCCTACGCCAAGATAGATCAGTCCGGCTTGCTCCACAGCCTCACGTTCCCAGCAGTTGCGCCCATCCAGCACCGCCTCTATCCCCGCCGTGCGCCACTGCGAAAAGTCCGGCCTGCGGAACGCGCTGTGCGCGGTGTTGAGAATCACAGCGTCCAACGGATCGCGGCCCACGCAGGCCGGTGCGAACCCCGCCGCGCAAATCTCCTCATCAGAATACCAGGGGTCCTCCAAAGTGACCTGCGCGCCCCGCGCGCGCAGCGCCGCGCCCAGCGGATATGCCGTGCTGAAAATGTCCACTTTCACGTCGGGCCGGAATGACAATCCCAGGATATGCACGCGCTTGCCGTCAAGCGGCGCCCACGCGCGCGCCAATCGTTCCGCGTTGCGTTCGGGTTGCGCGTCGTTGATGGCGCGCGCGGACGCCGCCAGGTGCTGCATGACGCCCCGCCGCGCGCCATCGCAAATAATAAAGTAGGGATAAACCGGCGTGCAGTGGCCGCCGACGCCGATGCCGGGAAACAGCAGATGGGTCTCATCATCGTCGTTGGAGGCTTCGGCGATGCGCCAGTAATCCTCGCCCACCGCCTCGCAATACGCCGCGAGTTCATTGGCCAGCGCAATGTTCACATCGCGATAGATCATCCCCGAAAGTTTGACCAGTTCCGCCGCCTCCAGTGTGTCCACGTTGATCACGCGCGCACCGAGATGCCGCCCGTAGAACGCCGCGCCCGCTTCGGCGGAAGCCGCATCACAACCGCCCACCACCTTCGGCGTTTCCCGGAGTTTCTCGAAGACGAAACGCGCTTTCACGCGCTCCGGACTGAAGCAAGCAAAGAAATCCCGGCCTGCGCGCAGTCCGCTCGCCCGCTCCACCACGGGGATCAATACCCGGCGCGTGCCGCCCACCGCCACCGTCGTTTCGTAGGACAACAAAGCGCCCTTCTTTATCCCTTTGCCCACCGCTTCAGACGCCGCGCACAGAATGCCGTAATCAATGTCGCGCTCCGGGGTGAGGTGCGCGGGAACGATGATGATGATGGCGTCGGCATTGCGCGCCGCGCCGGTCGTGTCCGTGGTCGCGACCAGCCGCCCCGCCGCATGATTGCGCGCGATGTGCTCGTCCAGTCCAGGTTCGTCATACGGCGACGTCCCCGCATTGATCGCATCCACAATCGCCGGGTTCACATCGCACGCCGTCACCCGCGCCCCGCTCTCCGCAATCGCGCACGCCAGCGGCAACCCCATCCGCCCCGCGCCAACCACTATGACGTTCATCTATCCGTTCCTCACCGTATGACGCCACCGCCGGCGCCTGGCAAAGACGATGTCCACTTCGTCCACTCTGTCTACCAGATACGTCACTTCCCCACCGCCCCCGCCAGAGACTCGCAGACGTAATCAATCTGCGCTTCGGTCAATCCGGGAAACATCGGCAGGGACAGCAATCTCCGCGAACAGGCTTCCGTCACGGGCAGCGCGCCCTCAGGAACGCCCAGATGCCGGTACGCTTCCTGCAGATGCAACGGCACGGGATAGTGCAGCCCCGTGCCGATGCCCCGCTCGCGCAGCGTTTCGGCCACC
>CAZLII010000399.1:0-1854 GCA_964559065.1 uncultured Nitrospirales bacterium
GCGGTCCTTTCGCACCCGCGAGCAAAGACTATACGCTGACAAACAATGGCGGCACGCCGTTGAATTGGACCGCGTCCAAGGACCTCGGATTGACGTGGCTGGATTTGTCCAGCACCAGCGGCTCCCTGGGTGCAGGGGCTTCGACCGTCGTAACCCTTTCGTTGAATGCGATCGCCGACGCATTGACGCCGGGGCTTTATTCGGGAATGGTTTATTTCACCAACAGCGGAACGGGGATCAGTCACTCCCGGCAAGTCTTGCTGGATGTGCGGGACGTGCATCACTTTAATTGGGGAGTAGTTTCATCGCCCCAGACAGTAAATGCCTGGTTCCCGGTTTCCGTGACCGCAGCGGATGCGCTGGATTTCACGGTTACGCCTTATACGCTTCCGGTGAACCTGAGCGCATTCGTGCAGGGGATAACGAACATTGGAGGGGGGACGGGCACTTGGGTCTACCCGCTGGCGACGTATTACCACGATGCAAGAACACAGACCATCTATCTGGCCGGGGAAGTGGGAGGCGCAGGGCGTATCACTGCGCTGGCGCTCGACGTGGCGACCTTGCCCGGTCAGACCATGAACAACTGGACCATCCGCATGAAGCATACGACCCTGTCGTCTTATCTTAGCGCTTCGTGGGAAGGAACGGGGTGGACCATCGTCTATCAGAACAATGAAAGCGTCGCGAGCACCGGCTGGGCCACCTTCGTATTTGACACGCCCTTTGCATACAATGGCTTGAACAATCTGATGGTTGATTTCAGTTTCAACAACGACTCGTGGACCTCGGATGGGCAATGTCGTTATTCCACGCCCGGCGGCAACCGAAGTTTGTACTATCGCACCGACAGCGGCTACGGCGATCCGCTGACATGGTCCGGCACAAGCAATCCAACGCCAAGTGTTTCCACCGCTGTGCCCAACATCCGGCTGACCAAGGAAACCGATATCGCCATGGCGCCTGTCGTGTCGGGCAACTTCATCAACGGCGTATGGAACGGTTCCGTCAGCGTGCTGCAAGTGGCCAATGCCGTGCAACTACGGGCCGAAGATGGGCTGGGCCGGCGGGGAAACAGCAACGCATTCGATGTTATTCCGGGCGTTTCTGTGACCAATGTAACCAGCACCCAGACCGATGGCGCCTATGGCGCTGGGGTGACCATCCCCGTAAGTGTCGTGTTTTCGGACACGGTCCTGGTGTCGGGTTCGCCGAGGCTCGCCCTGGCGGCTGGTCCGACACAGCGTTACGCAAATTACAGTTCCGGCAGTGGGTCGAATACGCTCCTGTTTGAATACCTGGTGATTGCGGGCGATTCTTCACCGGATTTGGATTATGTGGACGCCAACGCGCTGCAACTAAACGGAGGCAGCATCCGAAATGCCGCAGACACGGCGGATGCGGTCCTGACCCTGCCCAATCCTGGTGCGCCCGGTTCACTGGGTGCAAACAAAAACATTGTTATTGATACGACGCCGCCCGGCGTGACGCTGGCTTCCGGCGTGGGTGCATATACCAATGCCGCGTTCTCCGTGACGGCGACGTTTACGGAGCCGGTGACGGGCTTTGTAGCCGGCGATGTGACGGTGAGCAACGGGACGGTCCAGAACTTCGCCGGTTCCGGGGCGTCGTACAGTTTCGACGTGTCGCCTTCGGCGGATGGTCCGGTATCGGTGAGCGTGGGGGCGGGCGTGGCCCAGGACCCTGCTGGGAATCCCAACACCGCCTCGAACAGCATCAACACGACCTACGACGGCACGCCGCCGGGCGTGGCGTTGGCGTCGGGCGTGGGTGCATACACCAATGCCGCGTTCTCCGTGACGGCGACGTTTACGGAGCCGGTGACGGGCTTTG
>CAZLII010000399.1:1954-4819 GCA_964559065.1 uncultured Nitrospirales bacterium
CCTTCGGCGGATGGTCCGGTATCGGTGAGCGTGGGGGCGGGCGTGGCCCAGGACCTTGCTGGGAATCCGAACACTGCCTCGAACACCATCAACACGATCTATGACGGCACGCCGCCCGGCGTGACGCTGGCTTCCGGGGTGGGCGCGTACACCAATGCGGCCTTCTCCGTGACGGCGACCTTCACGGAGCCGGTGACGGGCTTTGTCGCCGGCGATGTGACGGTGACGAATGGGACCGTGCAGAATTTCACGGGGTCGGATGATTCCTACAGTTTCGACGTGTCGCCTTCGGCGGATGGTCCGGTATCGGTGAGCGTGGGGGCGGGCGTGGCCCAGGACCCTGCTGGGAATCCCAACACCGCCTCGAACAGCATCAACACGACCTACGACGGCACGCCGCCCGACGTGACGTTGGCTTCCGGCGTAGGCGCGTACACCAATGCGGCCTTCTCCGTGACCGCGACCTTCACGGAGCCGGTGACGGGCTTTGTCGCTGGCGATGTGACGGTTGCCAATGGAACCGTGCAGAATTTCACGGGGTCGGATGATTCCTACAGTTTTGATGTGTCGCCCTTGGCGGATGGTCCGGTATCAGTGAGCGTGGGGGCGGGCGTGGCCCAGGACCTTGCTGGGAATCCCAATACCGCCTCGAACAGCATCAACACGACCTATGACGGCACGCCGCCCACCGCGACGATCACTGTATATGGAAACTGCCCCACTGCCTCCGATTACATTGTGTTTCACATTGATTTCAGCGAGGCAGTATTGAATTTCACGGCAAGTCATATAGCCCCTGCTCCGGGAGCGCTTGACGGCAGTATTGTTTTCGAGCCGGTAACGGAACAGCAATACTTCGTTACGCTGCATCTTGACGATCCCCAGTCCGACGGCGAAGCGGGAATTGTTGCGTCCGGCGCGGGCGTGACCGATTACGCAGGCAATCCCTACACAGGCGGCGCATCCCCCTTGTGCGCCGTCCGTAACTGGCCAGGCTTCAGCGTCTCGCCGGAGGACGCCTACCTCTACATCGGCGATTCCCATACCCTTCGCGTGGAAGTGGCGGAGACCGGCGTGCCGATGCAATTCCAATGGAAATGGGATGACGGCGCCAAGGCGGTCCAGGATGGCCCGGCCTCCCCTGAATGGCCGTTGAATACCGTGACGCAAAGCCAGGCTGGCATTTACTGGTGCGAAGTCACCTATGATGGCAATCTGTATGCCTCCGACCCGGCATCCGTCTTCGTGGAACCCCACGTGTTCATCACGCAGCACCCTGAAGGCGGCGAAAAGGAACCGGGGGCATCGCATCCGTTTCTTGTGGAGGCCGCGGGCGGCTATCCACCCCTTGAATACATCTGGCTGAAGAACGATGTTGAAATCGCTACCGGCACGGAATTGTTGCTGGAGGACCTGACAGCGGAAGACACCGGCGCATACCGGGTTCTGGTGATGGACGCCTACGGCGACGCCGCCTTTTCCGAAACCGCGATGCTGGTGGTGCTGTCGGGGCCGGGCCTGCCGGCGGGCGGCATGTTGGCGCTGGCGGGACTCGCGGTCGCCTTCGGCTTGGCAGGCGCGCATGCGCTGCGTTCCAGGAAATCCAGGGAGTGATTGCGGGATTTGTCTTGCGCATGCGCGTTGCGCGGAGAATATAGGACGTATAGGACCTATAGGACAAATAAGACAGTAAAACTTAAAAGAAACCAGACACTCTGTAGTTTATGGAGACCTCATAGATTTTATTTGTCCTATCGGGTCTTATAGGTCCTATCGGTCCTTTTCTTTCCATCTTCTTCCCGCGTTCCTCCTCAAAATGTGGCATCGCCCCGCATTGA
Source organism: uncultured Nitrospirales bacterium (assembly GCA_964559065.1). Classification (GTDB taxonomy): domain Bacteria; phylum Hydrogenedentota; class Hydrogenedentia; order Hydrogenedentales; family CAILVY01; genus CALEDJ01. Next base: position 3,793 of record CAZLII010000399.1, read on the forward strand.
TGTACTATCATTCCGCAACCCCTCTGAAATGCGTTGTTTCGTGCGGGTGCATGTGTTCACTGTCGCTCAAGGAGTATGGATGATGGCAAAGCCCAAAGACACGTTGCGGATTGGATTGGTGGGTTCCGGCGCGATTGCGCAGGAGCAGCATTTGCCGTACTGGCGGGAACTGGAGGCGGAAGGCCGCGTCGAGGTGGCCGGCGTGTGCGATTTGATTCCCGATCGCTGCGAGTCGGAGGCGGCATTGTGCGCCAAGGCCAAGCCGTATCTTGATTATCGGAAAATGCTGCGCGAACAGGAATTTGACGTCATTGACGTATGCACCCAGAATCGCGGCCATGCGCCCATCACCATTGCCGCGCTGCAGGCCGGCGCGCATGTGCTCGTGGAAAAGCCGATGGCGATGAACGCGCGCGAATGCGCGGCCATGATCGCCGCCGCGAAGAAGGCCCGGCGCAAACTGATGGTCGCCCAGCACATGCGCTTTGAAGCAGGCGCGGAAAAACTCAAAGAAACCATCGATCGCGGCGAACTCGGCCAAATCTACGCATCCGAGGCAAAGTGGCTCCGCCGACGGGGCATTCCCGGATGGGGCAAGTTCCACATCGCAAAAGAGTCTCTGGGCGGCCCGCTCATTGACATCGGCGTACACATGATGGACCTCTGCGTGTGGCTGATGGGCTGCCCGAAACCCATTGCCGCATCGGGCAAGGTGTACCGCATGTTCGGCGACCGTACCGACCTCTTCAACGCCGAATGGGGCGTGCCCTATCCGCACAAGGAATTCGATGTGGAGGACTACGCCACGGCATTCGTGCGCTTCGAGAAAGGCATCACGATGCAGATGTCCGTCTCCTGGGCCGCAAACATCCCCGAAGAAACCGGCGGCGTCACCATCCTCGGCGACAAGGCGGGCGTCGCCACCCACCCGCTCGGCGTTTACGGCGCGGACCATTCCTCCCTCATCAGCAAGAAATTCGACTGGCTCTCGCCCGAAGACGGGCATCGCCGCGAAATCCGCCATTTC
>CAZLII010000400.1:0-4808 GCA_964559065.1 uncultured Nitrospirales bacterium
ACGAATTCCACTACGCGACAACGCTTGTCCTCCAGAAGGGCATCTATGCGCTGACACAGCGACACCAGGGTGTCCGCAAGCCCTTTGGGCAGTTGCGGCCCCGATGGCGCACTCACCCTGCGCGGGGCCGTTTCCGCGCGTTCCTTGCTCGCATTGTCGAGGGCTTCATAAATCTTGGTCATGGGCGTTTCCTGTCCTCCGGCCGGACGCCGGGCATTGCAGCGGCGCTTTCCCCGCCGCTTTCGGACTTCCTTCCCACGGGAAACACCAGCGTGTCCCCCGCCATAATGTAATCTGGATTTGAAATGTGAGGATTAAGTCGGACCACAGCCTCAATCAGTTCCGGGCCGCTGTGTCCGTAGAAATCCCGGATCAGTTGTGTCAGGGTGTCCCCTTTTTCCACCACCCGCGCAACAGTCTCGGCGGGTGTTTCCAGCACGGAGACCGCCGCCGACGCCAAATCCGCTTCAACGGTTGCCAATTTTGATTGCACCGCGCCATCCAACATGGATGTCTTGGCCTTCTCAGGCGTCACTCTTGCCGATGCTGTCTCTGTAAGAGCGTTGACACTTTCGGAATCTCCGTTTATTAGGGTCGTGCCGGAAGTCTCCTCCGGCGCGGGTGATTCCAGGGACTGTACAGCAGAATCCGGCGCAGTGCGCACGGGGGCTTCCTGCGTTGCGGGGGGTGTTTCCTTCGGCGCGGGTTCCAGGGTCCGCGTCATGAAATCCAGTGTGATCGCCCGATGGTCGCGTCTGCCGACCGGGGGCTGCGGGGCCGGAGCGGGCGAAACCGCCCCGTCTATGGGCGCGGGGCGTGTTTCCACGGCATCCGCCGGGGCTTCCGCATGGGCGACATGGCGGTCCGTGGCCTGCGGTCGCGGCGAAGCGCCCATCCAACTGCCAATCGCCGCAGCAGCGGCGACAAGCACTGCGAGGCCCGCAACGGCCAGCGCCCATCGCCGGGCGCGGGATGCGCCGCCCTCCAGGTCGGCGATGACCTCGCGCACGGTCCGCCTTGTGACTGAAGATGCCTGGTTGCCGAACCCCGCAATCAAGGCGTTGTCCGCGACAATATTGATAATGCGCGGGTTGCCCTTGGCGTGGCGCACCATGGCGCGGACTGCGCCGGGGGTGAAGATGTCCTCCCGGGCGGCCCCCGCCTGGGTGAGCCGGTGTTGGATGTATTCTCGGCTTTCCGCCGCGCTGAGCGTTTTTACCCGCGCCCGCACGGCAAGCCGCTGCCGCAACTGCCGCAACTGGTGCAATTCCAGTTTGCGTTCGAGTTCGGGCTGGCCCACCAGCACGATCTGGATTAACTTGTCCGTCGTGGTCTCCAGATTGGAGAGCATCCGGAGTTTTTCCAGGGTTTCCACGGGCATGTTCTGCGCTTCGTCAATAATGAGCGCCACGTTCTCGTCGCGCTTGTAGGCTTCAATCAGCCGCCAGTGGATGCGTTCGATCATGGCGGATTCGGGGGCATCCGCAGGTTCTTCATCCAGGGCGCGCAGGAGCATGCCCAGGAGTTGCTCGAAAGTGAGGTCGGGATTGAAGATATAAATGGGGCGCACGGGGCTGTTTTCCACGCGCTTGAGATAGGCGCGCAGCACGGTCGTCTTGCCCACGCCGACCTCGCCCGTCAATGCGACGAAGCCCTTTCTCTTCTCCACCCCATAGACCACCGTGGCGAAAGCCTCGCGGTGGCTCGGGCTGAGATACAGAAAGTCCGGGTCGGGCGTGATATGGAACGGTTCGCGCCCCAGCCCGTAATGGCTCAGGTACATGCCCGGAATTCCTTCTCCGAAATGGACGCCAATACCTGTACGCCGAGCCGCTTCTCCACGGCCTCGGTCGTGTTCAGGGAATCGTCAAAATATTCACGCACAAAGGCGAGGCAGATGCCGCCGAACAGCCCCAGCAGCAGCCCCAGGCTGATGATGCGAATCTTGTGCGGTTTCACCGGCAAGAGCGGTTTCGATGCCGGCTGCACCACGCTGACGTTCGACACATTGTCCATGGTCATCGCTGCGGTGATTCGCGCCTGCTCCCGATTCTCCCGATACTGACGGTATTCCGCCTCGGCCAGTTCCTTGTGGCGCGTCAGCCGTTCAAATTCCTTTTCCTGGGCGCTGAGCACGGCCAACGTTTCCTTGTGGCGCGCCACCTCTTCCTTCAGTTTCTCGACGCGGGCCAGCATGCCTTCGAGATTGGCCCGTTCATTGTGATAAGTATGCATAAGCCCTTCGCGGGTGGTGTCCAGGCCAGTGGTAACCTCTGTGCGGACCTCCTCCTCCTTCGCCAAGGATTCCTCTAACTTTGTGATTTGCTCGCGGAGTTCCATCAGGGGGCGGTGGTTGTCGGCGTAGCGGGCCGCCAGATCGGTTTCCTGGAGGCGCAGTTCACCGAGGCGCTCTTTCATCCAGTCGGCGACATAGTTGGGCATGCCCACCGTCCGGCTCAATTCGTGCCGGTCCGGGCGCCTTTTCACTTCCTCCGCCAGCGCCATCACTTGCGCTTTCAGTCCTTCCGCCGCCGCTGTGGAATCGCTCAGTTCGCCTTCGAGCGCGCTGATTTGCTGGAGCAGGGTTTCCTTCTGCGCCTGGATGGCCGCGATGCCGTGCTGATTGCGGAAATCGGCGAGGTCCTCTTCGCGTTGCACCAGTTCTTCGCGCATGCGCTGCACCTGGCGCTCCAGAAATTCCGGCGAGACCTGGGGCGCGAAGACTTCCACGTGGCGTTCCAAATAGAACTGCACCAGTTTGTCCAGCACCACCTGGGCGAGGGGCGCGTGTTTGTGGAAATACCGCACCTGGATGATATTGGTCTGTTTCTCGTGTTCAACTTCGAGGTTTTTCATCAGCCGGCGCAACGCTTCTTCATACGGCGTCAGTTCTTCCGCGAGATGGAGCGTCACCAGCAGCGCCTTGGCCGCGTCCTGCGCTTCGCGCATCAGTCGCCGCGCCAACGTCGGCGCGGGCGTTTCCGGGATGGGAAGGGGTTCGCGGCGCTCGCCTGGCCGGTCCAGAATCCAGCCCTCGCCCACGAAGTCCACCACTTTCTCGGCGAGATAATGGCTTTGCAGGATGGCTATTTCCGACTTCACCTCGCTGGTGCGGTCCTGGGTCACGTTGAGCCAGGTGTCGCGAATGGAGGGGTCGCCCGGCAGGTTTTCCCGGCCCAGGCGGATGAGCAACTGCGCGTCGGATTGGTAGGCCACCGGCAGCATGAAGGTCACCGCCGTCACCACGACCGCCGTGAGTAGGAAGAACAACACGATCTTCCCCTTGTGGCGAAAAACGACATATAGCACGTCCCGCACTGAGTTCAGCAGCATTCCGCTTTCCGCTTGCATCGCCTCTCTTGCTCCTTCCGGCCTCCGGGCGCCGTGGCGCCCCATGTGCCCATCCGCGCGAACGCGCGCCTGTCTTACAGTCCCGGCCCCGCGCCCAAGCCCGTCCCCCCGGGACCGATATCCTTGAAGAACGTCATGTTTAGCGTGGTGTTTCTGGGGATGATGCGGTTGATGTATTGCTCAACCCACTGGTCCACCCGGTCAATGTTGGTGCGCGGCACATAAATGATGTCGCGCGGGGCCAGGTAGAACGGATCGCTTTCCGGTTTGTTCAGCGCCTGTTTCAAATTCACCCGTTGCGCGTATTGGCGGCCGTCCGCCTGCCGGATAACGATCACCTGCTTCATCTTTGCGCTTTCCTTGACGAAACCGCCCGCCTGAAGCACCGCGTCCATCGCCGTCATCCGCCCCTGAATCCGCAGCGCGCCCGGCGTGCGCACCTCGCCGCCCACATAGACCCGCTGGCTGTCGTAGGACGTCACCACCACGTTGATTTCGGGGTCCTTGAGTTTGTCCGCATACGCCGTCACCAGCGTCTGGCGCAACTCGTCCGGCGTCAGGTCTTGCGCCATGACGTCGCCCACGAGTTTCAGGGAGATGTTGCCGTCGGGACGAATGGTCTGCTGCTCGCTCAATTCCGGCCAATAAACGAAATCCATGCGCAGGACATCCCCCGGCTGCAACCGCACCACCGGTTCCGCCGGCTCGACGAACGGTTCCGCCGGGGGCGCGCTTGTCGCGCACCCCGCCAACACCGCCGGCAACAGCAAGACCGCAATTACCGTTCCCCAGCCATGCCGCCGCTTCCCATCCGCTTTAGTCTGTGATTGCCTCATCCGTTTCCATTCCCGACGTTGTCTGAAGCCCCGGACCGACCACTGCCCAAATATATGCGGTATTAAGACATCTCTTGTTGTTCTGTCCAGCCAGCGGCGTCGCGAGAACGCCGTGACGACTCAGCATACAGGGCATAAACAGCCTGCTAATAACTTCCATTCCCTATTAATAGGGAATCTGTCGCCACTTGTCCTGTGCTGTCATCTCTATACAGGTTATGTGAAAGCGGTCAAAACGATGCTGTGCGCCGACGCTCTTGCCGACATTGAGGAACCCCGGCGCTTCACTCCCCAAGCGCATCTTGTTTCTCTCCTTCTGCCCGACACAGGCCTTGCAGCAAGACTGTGCAAGAAGCGCACAAAGTGTACCAGATTTTCATGAGTACGTCAAAGGCATTCATAATAGCACAGGGCATCTGAGAAAGAAAGATCAATAAGCATGCTTGTCCAGAATAGACCATTGGCAATCCAAACCACCTGATGCAATAACCTTGAAAATACCATCGAATCGGAGGAACGCCAAGGGTTTTTGCTTCAGGCAAACCTGTCCCGGAGAATTTCCGAAGCAGCATTGGTTGCTTGGGTATGACGGCTGTCGCTTTTCTCCCTCACCACTCCACT
>CAZLII010000401.1:0-4796 GCA_964559065.1 uncultured Nitrospirales bacterium
GATCAGCCCGAAACACTGTGTGTCGCGCAGAGCGCGCACGACGGGTTCCATCATCGGCAGATAGGGGATGTTGAAGCCGGGAATCGCCGTCCCCGCCTCCCATGCCCGGCGCATCAATTCGTGCATTGTTCGCCCCATGAACACCCTCCCGCAGCGTCAATCATGCTGGCGCAGAGTCGTATCCCAACAAAACGCCTCCGGGAGGATTCCCGGAGGCGTTATAATGACTGAATCTGGAGACTACTGTCCCGGGCGCGGTGCGCCGCCGGGACGCGGTTGCGCCGCCTGTTCCTGTTCACGGCGGGCTTCTTCGTAGCGCACCTTCGCTACTTTGGCCTCTTCAATCTTTCTGTTGGCGAGGTCAATCATCTGCTGTTTGTCGGCGGTCAGCGATGGATTCTCATCATCGGGAATGACGGCGACGACGGAGGGCACCTTGGCGTAGGCGGCGATGGCCACCTCATAGTCGTGATTGTCCCTGGCGCGCTCGCCCTCGTCAATGGCGTCACTGGCGCGGTCCAGCACTTCATTGATCACATCTGTGATGGATTTGCGCAGCCGGCTGATGCCGTCCTTGGCGACCCGCTCCTGCTCCTTGAATTCATTGCTAACCGCCTGATAGAGCGTAATGGCCTGACGATAAGTGCCAATGGCGTTGCCGAAATCGCCGGCAAGGCGCGCCTTTTCGGCCTCGGCCTGCACCTTTTCCGCGCTCGCGATAATGTTGACGGTGGTCTGGAAGCGCTGGTTTCGCTCATTGATGGCGACATGGGTCCTGTGGATAAGGTCGGCGGTTTCGTCGTTGGTCCGGTCGAATTCCAGCGCCTGCTGAAACGCGTTGAGGGCGTTGGGTAAATCGGTGTCTTCGGCGCCGGGCCGCGCGGCGTGTTCCAGGAACGTCTTGCCCTCGTTGAGAAAATGGGTGGAGAGTTTCCGGGCGATAACCATACGCTCGGCGCCGGGCATGTCGTAGGCGATGCGCCACTCGCGCACGCCGCGAAGTTTCGCTTCGGGGGTGTTGTAGGCATAGTACAAATCGCCGATGCGGTCATAGGCGGCGGCGATGCCGGGGTTGACCTTTACAAAATTCTCATACACCCTGTCCGCCTGGGCCAGGTTGCGCTTGACGTTGAGCAGATAGGCGATTTCGTTTACGAAATACCAGGTCATTGAACGCGGGGAGGCCGGCGGGTGCATGGGGTCGCCCTCCATCCGGAGGACCGTATGCCACACATCGGCGACAGCATCCACTGCGCGCTCGAAATAGGCCGGCCCGCCTCTTGTGAGGAAGCCGGCGTACCCCGCGCCCCGCAGATAATCCTCCGCAACGATGCGCTTGTCGCCCGGATAGAATGCGCGATTGGCCCTGAAATATTCATTCACGTCGCGGACATAGTAGCGCCTTCTTTTCGCGGGTTGGAAAGCGTACCCGTCAAGATTCGCGTCAATATCTCTTCTTACTTGCTGTTGAATCTGTCCGTCCGTCGGCGACCACGCAAAACCGAAGGGCAGCATCACGTCGGAGACCAATGAGGCGAGCACGCCCATCCGAAAGGCGAAATAAGAGGTTGGTCCGTAACGGCGCACATCGCGCAGGAGTTGTATCTGTTCGCCGATGGCTTGCACCGTCTGTCTGTCATCTCCCAAGGGAATTTCCGGACCAAGGATCGCATAGCCCTCCGCCGCGCCGTTCAATACGTCTTTTTCGTAGTTGACACCCGTAACGCCGCCCGGACGGAAAACATTGGAATATTCGTCCTTAATCACCTGTAACGCCATCGCCGCAATCGTCTGTTTGGCGCGCGGTCCCCACGCGCCCGCATCGGCCATGAGCATAACGGCGAATGCCGTCATCAACAACCCCGCTTGTTTCATCTTGCGTGTCATACGTGTCCTCATCTCGGCGGTTCCGAATCGGCCAGCCGCCATTTAACCCCGATGTGTGCTATTTGATGTAATCAGGCGGACCAGAGTGTATCCCCTCACAAATTCGACTCTCCGGTTTTCTGCGCCGCGTCTTGTGTTGACAGGTCCTCCCTGGCGTTCAGATGCTAAAGAAACGGTAGCACAAGGCGCACATACCTGTCAATGCGTCAATGCCGGCGGACACCTGCGCGGTTCCTGCTCGTCGGACAGGAGTCTGTTGTGAAACCGGCGGCCTTGTCGTGAAATCCCACGCCGTCTCGCACAATGCCCAATTTGCTTCATTTGCCTTGAAATGGGCGCTTTTGAAGCAAGACCCCTGTGCAGCACTTGCAGGCGGGACGCCTGTGTTCCCGGAAAGGTGGCGGCGGGGGCAAGAACCTTAATTTCCGGGGTTTTTGAATTGAAAACTGGCGCCATCCACAAAGCGAATGGCATCAGAATTCAGCCCCTTTTTCACCGCATATTGCCTGGCAGTGGATTCGGCTTCGGGGTATCGCCCCCAAAACGACACGTCGCGTTCCTGAATGCTGAAAGTCCACAAGCCCATGGACTGATTGTCCGGCGTCCGGCGATGTTCCACGATATAACGCGCGCCCTCACCCTGCGCCATCATCTTACTGCCCAGCCTTTCTGGCACTGCCCGTTTGCGATACCGTCCCCGCTGTCGGCCTCACATGACCGCTCTGCTCTCATAACACGTAATCCTTTTCAAGACCAAAAAGTTTCCCGGCGGCTTTCTCTGAGGACCCCGGGAACAGGTTTGAAGTCTTGCCTGGCCGTGTCTGCCGAAAATATGGGACATTCGGCAGGTTCGGTGAAAAACGGATTGCTTCCGACGACTCAGTCGCCTGGCGGCGCGGCGGGGGGGCGGTCGGACGCTTTGGCGAGGGGCTCCAGCCCGGAACGGATATGGATATCCTGCTGCGGAAAGGCGATTTCGATGCCCGCTTCACGAAAAGCGTCGTCAATGGCGAGGTGCAGATCGTGGCGAATACGCATCAGGGCATCCATATGCGGGGAAAAGACGCGCAATTCGAAATTGAGCGCGCTGTCCCCGAATCCGAGGAACAAGACTTGTGGAGACGGATCTTTCATGACATCGGGGTGCTGTTCGGCTACGACATACAGGATTTCCATGGCGCGCCGGGTATCGGAGCCGTATGCCACGCCAACAGGGATTACCACGCGAATTATATTGTCGGAAAGGGTCCAGTTGACGAGTTGGCCGGTCACGAATTCTTTGTTGGGGACCACAAGTTCTTTGCGGTCCCAGTCGGTGATGATGGTGGCGCGGGTGCGGATTTGGGCGACGCGTCCGCTGACGCCGCCCACGGTGACGATATCGCCAACGCGGATGGGGCGCTCGAAGAGGATGATCAATCCGGAAATGAAGTTGGCGAAGATTTCCTGGAGTCCGAAGCCAAGGCCAACGCCCAAGGCAGCGACGAGCCACTGGAGATTTGACCAGCCGATACCGACCGTATTAAAGGCGAAGATGACGCCTATCGCGATGACCACGTAACGGAATACGGCAAGAAAGGCGTAGCGTTCCCCTGCGCCCATGCGGAGCCGTTGCAAGAGGATGATTTCTATCAGGGCAGGCAGGCGGCGCACGGCCAAAGCGACGATAACCAGGATAACCAAGGCAACCAGGACATCCGACGCGGTGATCCATTCCAGTTTTTGACGGATAACCACCTCCGTCTGGCCGGCCTCGTCTTGGATTACTTCTTCGGTGGAGACGGTGATATCCCACAGCCGGATGTTATCAAAGACCCTGAAAGCGGGAATGATGTCCGCCCAGATGAACCATGCGCCAAACAAGATGGTCATGCCCACGACAGTGCGCACAAGACTCTGGGTTTGTGCATCCACACGCGCCATATCGAGTTGCTGATCCAGCAATTCCGCTTCGGTCGGGGCTTCGCCGCCTTTCGCTTCCGCCGTGAGCGATTCCCGTTTTTTGCGCGCTTCATCAATGGCCAGTTTTCGTTGGGTGAGGTCCAGCCAGCGGCGGGTCATACCGGCGCCGATGAGCACAACCAGAATCAGCAGCAGCGTCCAGAAAAAACGGTACGCCAGGTGGAGCGCTGCAAAATAGTAGCCGGCCATGGCCAAAAGGGCAAGGCAGGCGGGCAGTCCGGCGAATATCAGGTGGATGGGTCGGTGCAGTTTCTGTTTCCCCGCGATCCACCCCCCGTCCTTGCCCATTTCCTGGATGTCCATGCGGGCGAGGCCCAACAGGCGATACAGGGCCACGGCAATGGCAATCATGGCCGCCGCAAAGGCGAATCGGCCCACGGAGTCCTTCCAGAATTCTTCGGGCTGGTTTTCAAAGACATAGACAATAAAAGACGCCGGCAACAGCACAAACAGCAACATGACAAACACGCGGCGCGCCGATGCCAGCCGATTGCCCGGCCATCCCAGATGCGCTTCCGCGAGGCCGTTGCTGCGCAGCAGTTGCCGCAAGGTTTCCAGGCAGAAGCCCATGAAGCCCGCCGCCAGCAGGCCCGCGCCTGTGGCGCGCGCCTGGTCCACCGTTTCCGCAGCAACTGTCAGGCGCCATGCGCAAAACGCGACCAGGGCAGGCCATGCCGCCCCCGCCAGAAAGGTCAGGCCCAGCGTCTCCAGGGTCTGCACAAACCGGGTATGCTTCTTTTTGCGGGCTTCTACGCCAAGGGCCTCTATGGTTTTCTGGATTCTGCGCCAGAAGAGCAGCCAGGCAAGAAGCAGCACCAGGATGGGGGCGTTTATGTGGAAATTGCGCGCCAAATCACCGACCATCAGGCTGGGTACGCGCTGCCAGGCTTCGGGCGAAGTCAGCCAGCGCAACGCGGTATTGCCTTCCTGAAGCGTTCGCAGGTTGG
>CAZLII010000402.1:0-4794 GCA_964559065.1 uncultured Nitrospirales bacterium
TGAAATTGCTGTATTCGCGCTGGGGCTGTTGGCGCTGGGATGGTACAACCTCATCTACACCTACCTGAAGCGGATAACCGCATTTGCGGTGGTTCCCGGCGCGGTCATCGGCGCGATTCCCCCCATCATCGGCTGGACGGCCGCGGGCGGCCAGCCCGCCGACCCTGTCATCCTCGCCGTGGCCTTGTTCTTCTTCATCTGGCAGATTCCCCATTTCTGGCTTTTGGCGTTGATGCACAATGAAGACTATGATGCGGCGGGTTTTCCCCTTCTCACGCGCATCTTCTCCCGCCCCCAAGTGTACCGCATCACCTGCATGTGGATCGTCGCAACCGCGGCCGCCGGCCTGGCGATACCTACCATTGCGCCCGGCGTCATCCGGCTGCCTTGGAATCTGCCTCTGGCCCTTGCCGCCGCCTGGCTGGGATTGCGCGGATTGGCCCTTGTTGACTGTGCGCGCCGCGAGGCGCGCCGCCCAAGTCTTGTCTCGTCTTCCGAGAACGTGAAAACAACGGTCCAACCTGTTGCCAATCCGCAAAAACGTCCGTTTCTGAAAATCTTCATGCAAATCAACGCCTACATGATGCTGGTGATGATATGCCTTATCCTGAGCGCGCTGGGATGGACGTTCTCATAACACAGGCGTATCGCCTGTATCCTCAACAGGCTGAAGCCTGTACTCCAGAACCTTGCGCAGGCGTATCGCCTGTATCCTCAATAGGCTAAAGCCTGTACTCCAGAACTTTGCGCAGGCGTATCGCCTGTATCCTCAACAGGCTAAAGCCTGTACTCCAGAACTTTGCGCAGGATGAATACTGGCGGAGGGTGAGGGACTCGAACCCTCAAGCCCGAAGGCGCCGGTTTTCAAGACCGGTGGATTACCAATTATCCTAACCCTCCGCGGCATTACGACAGGGTGAATCCAGTTCGTATCGCTATTGTATCCTTTCTCTTTTGCCATTTTCACTTCAGCGCTGTTTCCGCCGGACGGATAATATGTTCGGAAGGACAAGATTCATGCCAAACCAGACAGATGTCTCTTGGTTCTGCGACGAATCCTGTCTGCTTCAGGAGGCTGAAATAGATGTCGAGTAGATTTTTCTATGAATGGGTGAAGACATCTGCGGGTGGATTATGTTATCCTGAGACTTCTAGCATGCGTTTAATTGATATAGAAGGAGCGACAAGCGATGTTTTTTTCCGGCATCAGCGACGAGGCGGGCCAGGCCATTGACACACAGATCAAAGCGCATAGGGAATTGGGATGGACCCACCTTGAACTGCGTCTTGTGGACGGCATCAACCTGACCCAACTGCCTGATGAAAAATTTGATGAGGTCTATGAAAAGGTCACAGGGGCGGGAATGAAGGTGTCCTGTTTCGCGAGCGCAATTGCGAACTGGGCGCGTCCGATCACCTGCGATCCGAAGATTGACATTGATGATCTCAAGCAGGCGATTGTCCGGATGCACCGTTTTGATACGCCGTTTATCCGGGTCATGAGTTATCCAAATGATCCGAAACATCCGCTGGATGAGGACGAATGGCGGCGCGAGGCGATTTCGCGGATGAAGACGCTGGCGAAAATCGCCGAGGACGGCAGTGTCGTGCTGGTGCATGAAAACTGCAGCGGATGGGGCGGGCTTTCCGCCGAAAACAGCAATATTCTGCTGGGCGAGGTGAACAGTCCGGCCCTGAAGGTGGTCTTCGACACCGGCAATCCCGTCACCTATGGTCAAGACGCCTGGGATTATTACCAGAAAGTCTATGACAGCATTGTTTATGTCCACATCAAGGATGTCAAGCGCGTCAACGGCGAGGACCATTATTGCTTCTGCGGCGAAGGCGACGGCTGTGTGCGTCAGATCGTCGGAGATCTGCTTGCAAAAGGCTACGACGGCGGTTTTTCCATCGAGCCGCATCTTGCCGCAGTGATCCATACGGGACAGCAGGCGGAAAGCGAGGAGCAGTTGTATTCCAGTTATACGGAATACGGCCAGCGGCTTATGCGCATCGTCGAAGAAGTACGGCCGTGAACGTGGGCTTTGAAAAACATCTGGATAAATAGCCTTATGATTAGGATGCCTATCTTTAATTGCGTAAGTGATACTTGACTCAGAAAGGTTGAAAGTAGTATAGTTTTCCTGCGCAACGTGCGCGGGATGAGGCTTGGGCTGAGCGCGTGTAAAACATCAAAAAAGGAGAAACAGGATATGTCGCCACGCCAGAAAACAGAAACCCCCAAGGAAACATTGAAGATTTTGGAGAGCATTAACATCCGCAGTTCGGTGGCCGTGTATGTGCAGATCGAGAACTGCATCCGCTTCGCGATCGCGAAGGGGATTCTCAAGGCCGGGGATCAGTTGCCGTCGGTGCGCGAACTTTCCGAGCGGCTCGAAGTAAATCCGAACACGGTTGCCAAGTCCTACCGAGACCTGGAAGTGATGGGACTGCTGTACACCCGTCGCGGCATGGGCGTCTTCATCAACAAGGGCATCGAAGCCAAGTGCAAGAGCGAAGTGGCCTCGGAACTGGTTTCCCGCATACATGAAGTCGTGGCCGAAGCCAAGGCCGCCGGGTGGAATCAGCAGGACGTGCTGAGCGTTGTGCGCAAGTGCCTGGAAAGCGACGCACCGCCCTACGCAATAACGCCGCCGCCGATTGCCGCGCTGGCCAAGAACGTAAGGTAGCGTTCCCGGTCGCTGTCTCTGTCACAGACGCGCTGATGCCGCACCCTTCCCATGTGCTGGGTTGTCCTTTCAGGATTGAGGCGAATCAGGCAGCAACGCGAATGTGGGGGAGATTTTTGCCCTGTGCAATATCGCCCTGGATTCTGCCGTTGTCCTGGAGCGTCGCTCCAGGGACTTTGGTGAGACAGGGCGTTTTTATTGAGGCGCAACCTGCTACACTGAACCTATGACGGCGAAAATTGGACAGGCGATTGGCGAACTTGCCGCGGCCGTAGCGCGGCTGCGCGCAGCCGCTGCCGAATATCCAACCCTGGCGGAAAATCTGTTCGCGGGGGCGGACGAATGGATGCGGCTGCTGCATTACAAACTCCTGCCGCATCTGGGCGGCGGGGGGTGCCTGGTGATCGCCGTGGCGGGCGGCACCAATACCGGCAAATCCACCATGTTTAATATGCTGCTGGGCGGGAACGTCAGCCCCGTACGCCCCACGGCGGCGGCGACCTGTCGCCCGGTGGTCGCCGCCAATGCCCATCGTGCGCGTCAATGCCTGGATGGACTGCTCCTCTCCGGCTTCCGGCCCCTTCCGCTGAGCGACCCCGATGCGCCCATATCCCACGATACGCCTCCAGACGCGCTCTTCGTGTCCCAGCAGGACGCCCTGCCCGACCGACTGGTGCTGATGGATATTCCGGATGTGGACTCCATATACCCGGAACATTGGGAACTGGCGGAGAACATCCAGGCGGCGGGCGATGTGCTGGTTGCGGTGGTCACGCCGGAGAAATACAAGGACGAGCGCGTGGTGGCGTTTTTCAAGCGCGCCCGCGCCGCAGGGCGCCACGTTCTCCCGCTGATGAACAAGGCGGACCCACGCGGGGATTTCGCGGCTGCGCGCGCACAACTCGACGACTTCCGCCGCAGCGCCAACCTGGAACGCAGCCCCGCGTTCGTCCTGCCCCATGATTTCAACATGGCGGGAGATTTTCACCGCGAAATTGCCGCGCTGGACGGCGCGCTGCCGTTGCGCGCTTATCTCGACACGCTGGACGCCGTATCCATCAAGGCCGAGGTGTATCAGGACACCATCCGGCATTTTTCAACGCAATTCGGCGCGTTTCTGTACACGCTGGGCGATATCGCAAAACAACTGCGCGCAGTGGCGGCGGATTTTGAAGCGCGCGCGGACCAGTGCGCCGAACACTACGACCCGGAACCCGGCGAAGATGTCGGGCGGCTGGTGCATGCGTTCGTACAGTCCAAGCGCGGCCCGCTGCGCCGCGCCGTCGGCTATGTCAACGACAAGATCGGCCAGGGGATGTTCTCCGTGTGGCGTCGGGCGGGCGCTGCCTTGCGCGGGCGCGCGGAAAACGACGGGGAAAAACCGGCGCGCACGGCTGACGACTTGGCCGAAGCACAGCGCCTGCGCGTCGAAACGCTCGCGCGCACCGTGGCGCAGGAATGGGTGCAGGCGATTCCAACACTGGGTGAGCCGGCGCGGTCGCTGGTGTCGGAGGAAGAAGGGAAACTGAACATCGAAGCGGCCGTGCGCGAGGTTGTGGCGGAGACGACGCGGAATGTTGAACTCTCGCAGACATTTCAGGAACATGCACGGAAAACGATGGAAGCCTGGTGGAACGATCACGCGGTGGGGCGGCGCGTCCTGATGGAGTTGGATTGGATTCTTGCCGCATCCCCTCTCGCGGTGGCCCTGACCATGGGGGTGCTCACCGGCGGTTTTGGGGTGCCGGAGGTGGCCGCCATGAGCGGCACGTTCGCCTCCACGTTCTTCGCCAAGATCATGGAGCATCAATTCGCGGACCATTGGATCAAATTCGTTCAGCCCTGGCGCGATGAACAGCGGGGACGTTTCCGGCGCGCGCTGCGCGCGCATCTCGCCGATGCGTTTCTCGCGAAGGTTCACGCGTCCATTGCTGTGTTGGAAGGGGATATCGTGGAAACCATGCGGAGGTGTCACGAACAGTGTCGGAAGGAATCCTGAGCCTCGTCGAGGAAATCGAGCGGCTCGCCGCCTATGACGGCCCGTGGCGGACGCTGCGCGGGGAGGCGACCGCACTGCGGCGCGCCGCGTCGGAATTGCGTGAAC
>CAZLII010000403.1:0-4779 GCA_964559065.1 uncultured Nitrospirales bacterium
GACACAAGCGAGCGAGTCGCCGAGCGAGACGTGTCTGTCCCCATTTTGCGTTAAAGCGACAGGCCCGAAGGCGGGAATCCAGCAAAACAAAACCACGTGTTAACAGAACACGAATGATAAACCATATTATCGCCTGCAAACCCAATTTATCTGAAATGGCCGAGATTTTCGGGGATGTTGACGCCGGGAGTCCCCGTTGCGTAAATGCCTGTGCCTATGCCGTTTCTTGATGATGACGGCGCAAATCACTTTGGTATTGGCGTAGCGTTTGCGGTAAGATGGCAATGATCTTCTCAGGCGAAGAGGCCAGGAATATATCCATGTCCCATTGGTACGAAAAACTGAACGGAATAGCCCACGGGAAGATGCTCGTGTCGCGATGGAGTAGAATCACAATAACAATAATGGTTACCGCAGCAGGGGCGACGATTGCCATCGCCGAGGCAATGCAGGAACAGATTCCATATCTTGTTTTTGATGCGCCGGCCAATGAGAACGGTGGATTTGAGCATCTTGACACGACAGGGGCGCCGACGGGTTGGAACGTTGCGGGGGTGGGTGATTTTCGGTGGCGGCACGGCAACACCCTGACGCGCAGGGGGGGCGGGGCCATGTATGCAGCACTGGAGGGGCCGCCCGACGAAGCGGAGGAAGCGCGCCTGATGTCCGCACCCTTTGATGCGCAACCGGGCGATGCCGTCAAATACAATGCCTGGTTTCGCTGCGAGGGTGCGCCCGATGCCACGCCGGAAATCCGCATTGAGGCATTCATTGATGACGAATGGACCGCACTTCACCCCGCACCCGGCCTGGCATCGCCGCCTTCGGCCGATTGGTTCCCGCTGGGGCAGACGGTTATTATGCCGCGCAATGCCCGACAGGCCCGCCTTGCCATTTCAGTGCGTAATGTAACGCCATCGAAAGCAATTTGGCATGTTGACGATGCTTTTTGCGAGGTGATTTCTTTCCATCAGTATGTAAGCGAAAATACTGACGCGCCCCGACTCAAGGATATCCTGCTTCTGGGTGCAGACACCTTGCGCCAATCGCCGCTGGGCTGCTATGGCGCCACCGATTCACACACGCCCAATATGGACCTGATAGCACGGGAGGGCATGCTGTTTCGACATGCGCTGGCGACGTCCATGTGGACCCGCCCCTCGTTCGCGTCCATTTTCACCTCCCTGTATCCGTCCCAGCATACCGCCGAACTCCACAACTCGGTGCTGCCGGAAAGCGTTACTACGTTGATGGAACTGCTCAAGGAGAAAGGCTATTTCACTGTGGGCTTTGCCATGACGCGCTTCGATGGCTTCCTGGGGCCGGGCGCGGGATTCGCACAGGGCTTTGATGTGCTGTTTCATGTCGATACCCCGGAGATCATTAATCGGCTGGTGATGGAATATCTGGACGCCAACGGTCCGGCATTGTCCGCCATCAAAGGCGGCGGGCTGTTCCTGTTCTGGCATATATGGGACCCCCATGCCCCGTACCACAACCACTATCCCGAAATGATCGTCAACCGCGGCTTCCTGCGCACAGACCCTTCCATTGATATCAGCCGGGTATTGCCCGGGAGCGTGTTGTGGGAAAAATTGTATCCCCAGCGTCCCGGCATCGCCAATGCGCTCGATATTGAATATGCCAAACAACTGTATTATTCGGAAGCCTGGCACATAGACCGCCTGATTGGCGATGTCTTGACGCGCCTGCGTTTTCATGGGCTTTATGAAAATCTGAACATTGTGCTGTGCTCGGATCACGGGGAATCATTCAACGAGCCGAGGGGGGTCTGGAATCATGGCAACCCCTACAATACCTGCGCGGAAGTTCCGCTCATCATGCGCCTGCCCGGTTTGACCGCCCCGGGCAGCCGCAATGAAAGCGATCTGATCACCAATCTGGACATCATGCCGACCTTGCTGACCGTTGCGGGAATTGAGATTCCACCAGGATTGGAGGGAGGGTGCCTGGTTTCAACGGGTCTTCCTGCAGAAAAGCGCTGGGGTATTGCTGAAGACCGAAAATGCGGGTCGCTGATTATACGCGACCGACGCTACAAGTTGATTGCCATTCCCGCCTCGCTCCCCGTGAGCGAAAGGGAAGACCCTTATCAATTATGGCGCGCCATGCAACCCGGTATCGCCGACCACGCCTTAACTGATGCGCAGTTGGAGACAGACCGCAAATGGGTATTGGCAACGCCCGATTCGCCGACCCGTTTTGAATTGTATGATCTGAAAGCCGATCCCGGCGAGAACCACAACATCGCCGCCCAGCATCCGGAGAAAATACGCGAATTGCTGATCCCCCTGCTGGCGCACTGCGTGCGCACCGGCATTGCTTCGCCGGATGAACTCCGGCAGGCCCGCAAACTCGAACTGTCCGAGGACGAAATGCAGTTACTGGAGGCAGTGGCGCGGCTGCGTCAGGAACAAGACATCCATCGCCCCGAATTCCTGGAGATGGACCCGAACACCATTGAAGAATTGAAGGCGTTGGGATATTTCTAGGTTGGCCTGGGCTGGATCGGCAATATGATTGTTCACATTTTCTTCGATAACGAAAACATGAATTAGGTTTTCCCAAATGACCGACCCCAAAATATCATCAGAGGGCCGACCCAAGCCGAACACGAATCATGTGACGCAAACCAGCGATACCTTGAAAAAGAACATGGCGCTTCTCGCGTGCAGCATCGCATTCTGTCTTCTGCTGCTCTTCTTGACAGACATGGCATTCGGGCGTCTGCATGAACGACAAGTCGCGCGCAATGTGCCCCGGGCATTGCATATCTCTGGATATGTGCCGGATGAAATGCTCGGTTACCGCCTGGCGCCGAATCAGCATATTCAAGACAACAAAATAGTCGGCGACACGGTTGTTTTTTCAGCGCGATATTCCATTGACGAACGTGGCAGACGCGTCGTGCCTGCAAATGAAGAAAAAACTTCCTGTGATAACTTTCTGGTCTTTTTTGGCTGTTCTGTTGCGTTCGGTATCGGTGTCGATGACAGGGAAACTCTTCCGAACCAATTGGGAACCCTGTGTTCCAAATGCTGTGTGTACCATTACGGGACACCCGGTTATGGGACCCAGCACATGCTGGCTTTGCTGCAATCAGGCCAGGTGAAAGAAGGCGTATCTGAACGGCGCGGTACGGCTATTTATGTCATGATTCCCTCTCACGTCATCCGTGTCGCCGGCACTATGCGGGTTGCGACGCAATGGGGGAGAGATTTTCCGTCGTACCGATTTGATTCCCAGGGTGGTATGGTGCATGAGGGTTCTTTCGCCATGGCGCACCCCCATCGCATGTTTGTCATGGACTGTCTGCGAAAAAGTGGCATTGTTCGATATTTTGATATTGATCTTCCCCCCGTGCGCCAGTCCCATTTACATCTGACCGCCGAAGTAATATTGGCATCCAAGCGTCTGTTTGAGGAACAATTTGAATCGCAGGGATTCTACGTCCTGCTCTATCCGACTTTTCTGGAACTGGGGATTGATTTGCAGCCGCTGATTCAGACTATTCAGAAACACGGCGTCTCTGTTCTTGACTACAGGATGATCCCAATGGATCGGAACAAGCACATCCTTCATCCCATACACGACGAACATCCGAGCGCGGCCCTGCATGCCATTGTGGCCGAAAAACTGGCGCGGGATATCGTTTTGGAATGACGCGATGCGGGCTTCGTTTCATGTGTTTCACATGACGGAATATCTGGTCTGCACAGAAACCTGAGCGTAGTCCAAAACTCAGGGTGACGCGAGGCATATCCCATAAACAAGATTAAACTGGAAATTATATCCTTCTTTAAGACGCGCTGGAACAGTCTGTTTCGGTAGATATGGCCGACAATGAACCTGTCCCATCGGGGGAAGCAGCACTACCCGGGAACGTCTTCGGCGCATCGGCGGGCTCCCATACGCGGCGGGCGGTGGCGAAAAACCGCCTGACCACATCCGTGTTGCGGAAGGTTTCATGCCCGATGAGGTAGGTGCGCGCAGTATTCCGAAACGGCTCCCACCAATGCCTTGGAATCCGCTCGGAACCCAGCACCGCGCCGAGGATAGACCCCGCCGTGGCGGCGGTGCAGTCGTTGTCCAATCCCATTGCCACGGTGGTGCCGATGGTCCGCGTGAAATCCATCTGCCCCAGCGCGAACCCAAAGACGGTAAGGCAGGTGTTGTTGTTGGTGTGCACCGGATGCATGTTGGGAAAGCGTTCATCCACGGCGGCGCGCGCCTCGCGCCAATCCTTCAGCGAGGGGGCGAGATCGAGCGCCCATCGCAGGTCCGCCGCCAGACGGCATTCTTCGGGGATTTCCGTCAGCCCGATGCGCAACGCCTCCATCGGGCAGTCCACCGCGAAGGCAGCGGCGATTGCGGCGGCGAAAAACATCGCGCCATAGACGCCGCCGGCGCGATGGGAGAGGATGGCGTCGCGATAGGCCATTTGCGCGGCCTTTTCCGGCCAGCCCGGTGCGGCATAGCCCCAAGGGTCGCTGCGGATGTCCGCGCCAATCCACTCCTGGTAGGGGTTGTTACGCTCCCCCGCCAGCGACGGCGGCACGCCCGCGCGCAGGTTTTCCAGGGTCACCGCTTCTGCGGTGCACGCCTCCGGCAGCAAGTGCAGCCAAGCCGCCGCCACATCCTCTGTGGTGAAATCCGGCCCATAGGTTTCGAGGATCAGCAGACCGAGCCGCGTGTAGGCGCGGACGTCGTCCGCCGGCACATGGCGGATGTTCCCGCGCAGATAGTCGCGCATGCGCG
>CAZLII010000404.1:0-4776 GCA_964559065.1 uncultured Nitrospirales bacterium
GATTTTCCAAGGGTTTTGGGCATAGCCTTTGATTTACTTAACAACTTATTTTGGATAACACTGACCTTGGTTCATGATGCGTGTTGTCCTGCACCCCACTGTCGGTGATCGCCTGCTTCATTCGGCTAAAGTGTTACAAATGTTGCAAAAAGAAAGGACGTCCCTCCCAAGCCACGTCGCGGCCGGGGGAGACGTCCTTATAAACTGTCATTGGAGGAACGCGTTGAGCGGATCAGTCGGGCAGGGTGATGGCGCCTTCGGGGCATTCGTCCACGCACACGCCGCACTCGCCGCAGGCGTCGGCGTCAATCACCGCTTTCTCGTTCTTGATCTCGATGCATTCGGTGGGGCACACCTCCACGCAACTCTTGCATCCTGTGCATTTATCAGCATCTACTATCGCTGCCATGGATACGCCTTTCGTTTCCGGGGCGAAAACCGCCCGCTCTTGAGTGGTTTGCTGCGCAATGCGGCGGATGGGACAAAAAGCCACCCCCCATTCACCGACACGCGGTTTTTTAATGGTATCATAACTTCGCCCTGTTATTCAACTTAACGCCGATCGCATGTTTTCTCTGTGTTTTTTATTCTTCGTCATTTCCTTACATAGAGAAAACATTCTCGCATGAGGAATAATGCCGAAGGTTTTGCGGGAAAGGAACGATCGTTTTGTCGAAACAGTCGGAATGGCTGGTTTCCCTTTCATATTTGTAACACTTTAGCGGAACGGCATAGATTGTCGGGGCGCACTATATGGCCTCTTACATTCCCCGCCGCACGTCACTCCGCTAAAATGTGGCCATATTCTCAGTGCTATTTGCCCCCGCGCCGACCCCTGGGCCATAATAGGGATGTTGGCTGTGCGCGGCAGGGCGCGCATGAGAAAGGGACGGTAGTGTCCAAGACAACGGATATTCGCCCCCGTGGGGCGACGCTGTATTTTCTTCCGGTGCAGACGCGGGTGCCGTTGAAATTCGGCCCGGAAACGCTGACGCATGTGACGTGCGCGCGGGTGGCATTGCGGGTGGAGGACGCCCGGGGACGCGCGGCGGTCGGCTGGGGCGAGACGCCGCTGAGCGTGCAGTGGGTGTGGCCAAGTGCGCTGGGCTATGAAACACGTCACGAGGCGTTGAAGCAGTTCTGTGGAATCCTGGCGCGGGAGTGGGCGCACTTTGACGCCAGCGGGCACCCCATAGAATTGGGCTATGCCTTCTTGGAGCACCGATTGCCGGAATTGCTCGCGGCGTTCAACCTGGACCGGGACGGCGAGCCGATGCCGTGGCTGGCGGCGCTGGTGTGTTGTTCGGCCTTCGACATTGCGCTGCACGACGCCTACGGCATGCTGCACGGCGCGCCCATCTACGACACCTACAGTGCGGAATATATGAACGTTGCGCTGGATGATTTCATCGTGCCCGCGGCGGACACAACCCTGTCATTTGCGGAACGCCATCCCTGCGACTATCTGGTGATGCCGCGCCGGGACCGATTGGCCGCGTGGCATCTGGTGGGCGGCAAAGACTGGCTTGATCCCTCGGAATGCGATGACAGCGATCCCCGCGACGGCTACCCGGTGCTGTTGCGCGACTGGATTCGCCGGGACGGCCTGAAATGCCTCAAGGTCAAACTGCGGGGCGATGACGCCGCGTGGGATTACGAACGGCTGCTGGCCGTCGGGCAGATTGCGGTGGAAGAAGGGGTGGACTGGCTCACGACCGATTTCAACAGCACTGTCCAAGATCCAGAGTACGTCAACTCGATTCTCGACCGGCTGATGCTGGATCACCCGCGCATCTACGGCATGATCCTCTACGTCGAGCAGCCGTTCCCCTACGAACTGGAGAAATACAGCATTGACGTGCACAGTGTCTCGGCGCGCAAGCCGCTGTTCATGGACGAGAGCGCGCACGACTGGCGCGTCATCATGCGCGGGCGCGAACTGGGGTGGACCGGTGTCGCGCTGAAAACCTGCAAGACGCAGACCGGCGCGCTGCTGAGCCTGTGTTGGGCGAAGGCGCACGGCATGACGCTGATGGTGCAGGACCTCACCAACCCCATGCTGGCGCAAATCCCGCATGTGCAACTGGCCGCGCACGCGGGTACGATCATGGGCGTGGAAACGAATGCGATGCAGTTCTATCCCGAAGCGAGCCGCATCGAGGCGGCGGCGCATCCCGGCATCTATGAACGCCGCGACGGCTGCGTGGATTTGTCCACCATCCAGGGACCGGGCTTCGGCTACCGGATTGACAAAATCCCGCGCCGCCTGCCCGAACCCGCCGCTGTCTGCGAATAGTTGCGTGATGTTGGAGTGGACCTGAAGGAAAACGCCGGCGTCCCGTCTGTATTCTCGACAGGCTAAAGCCTGTACTCCAGAACTGCGGCGCAGACCTCCCGCCTTCGCCAACACTGCCGCGCGTTATGCCCGCCTGCCCCGCATCATTTTCCCGGCGGCGGACCAGCGCAGAAACCGTCTTCCGTCGGCGGCTCTGCGTCCGGACAGGCATGGTAGCCGCCGGTATTGTAGAACTGAATCGCGCGCAGCAACTCCGACAGGTTTACCGCCCAGTTCTGCGGGTTATAGTCCGAAGCGTGCGGTGTGCAGGCGTGGTTCGCGCCGGGACCGGGCACATAGCCGTCTTCCGTGCTGTCGGGCGGGTCGGCGCAATGATAGCCGCCACTGTTATAGAATTGAATCACCCGCAGCAATTCCGACAGGCTGATCAAGTTATCCTGATTCTGGTCGGCGCTGTGGAATTCGCCTTCCCCTTCGCCCTCGCCTTCACCTTCACCTTCGCCTTCCCCTTCGCCCTCGCCTTCACCCTCGCCTTCACCTTCCCCTTCGCCTTCGCCCTCACCCTCGCCTTCGCCTTCCCCTTCGCCCTCGCCTTCCCCTTCGCCCTCGCCTTCAACCTCGCCTTCACCTTCGCCTTCGCCTTCGCCTTCGCCCTCACCCTCGCCTGTTGCCGGAACAGGATAGGGGTCAGAAAAAGCGGACGTGTTTCCATCCGCGGTTTGTGTTGCAGTCAGATTCATCCCCCCATAGGCAGCCAGATCAACAGCCAGAGTGAAATCGCCCCCGGCTTCGGCCACGGTTCCCCCGACAAAAGCGCGCTCCCCGTCGCCTGCTGCGGCAAAAATCTCCACCGAAGCGTCGGCTGACGCTGTTCCGGACACGGGGTTGATGCCGGTAATGACTGGCGGCAGAATACCATCGTTTGCACCGTCTTGTAATACGATGTCGCCTCCCATGTTGCCGAAGATGGTGTTCTCGTAGAGGGCGTTCAGACGCGTTGAAGCACCGGTAAGGCGCACCCCGGCGCCTACGTTGTCAGTGATGAAGTTGGGCTCGCCGGGATTTCCCCCGCCGACTGTGTTCTCGGTGGAGCCATCGGCAATCGTGATGCCGTCTCCGGCGTTGCCGAGTTCGCCGAAGATGACTGCATGCGCAGCCTTGCCAAAAGGGCTTGCGCCAATGAAGTTCCCCAAGATGTTGTTGCCATCGCTGTTTTCCAGATAAAGTGCTGAGGCGGCATTGTCGCAGAGGACATTGCCGAGGAGCATAACGTCTCCGCCTATCGTGTTGTTTGTGCATGCATAGAGGTATATACCGTGCATCCCGTTGCCAAAGGCTGTAATGCCGTCCTCGTCCAAGCCGATGAAGTTGCTGGCAATGAGGCTGTTGCTTACCGAGATGCAATGGATACCATTCAGGACGTTCCCCGCGATGACATTACGCCCAAAGGCGCCGTCGCCACCGATAGTACAGTCCGTCAATGTGTCAATCATTATCCCCGTCCTATTGAATCCGATAAGGTTTCTGCGAATCGTAACCCCATTGGACATAGCCACAACGATGCCGGATTGGCCGTTGTGGAGAATCCAGTTCGCGTCCCCGCTGTTTGCGGAACCAATGGCAAGATTGGTGGCGTTCTGCGCTATGATCCCATGCCACCCGTTGCCTTGTTCCGTGCCCAGGTTGTCGGTTCCGATCCGGCATCCTGTCACCGCGCAATCGGCAGCGGAAATGCCCAGGCCGTACCCTGGAAAGTTGGTTATGGCAAGATTCCTGACGGAGCCGCTGGTCCATAGGGTGAGTCCGCCCGCTTCGCCAATCATCTCCGACCCGTCTAGCGTACTCCCATTCCCCTCGATAGTTACGCGGCCGGGAATATAGAACACGGCTTCCATCTCACTGGTCGGCCTGATGGTCAGGCCGCCGTCGATGGAAATAATGTGATCGCCCGCAGTCTGCCCGTTGACGGCGAGAATCGCCTGCCGCAGCGAGCCGGCGCCGCTATCGTTGCCATTGCTCACGGTGTAGGTCACAGCGCCCGCGTGCAGGGCCAGGAGCAGCGCAAGGAGGCCAACGAGGGCACGGTGGCAGCATGACAGCCCGAAGACATTAAATGGGTTCTTCATCTTCTCTTCCCTTTTTCGGTAATACCCCTCTTTCTGGACATCCGCTTACAGCAGGCACGAAACACGCAGGTTTGGATAAAAGAACCCCTGCGGCATCGTGTGGGTTTCACCACGAGCCGTCAATGAGGGCTTCAGATTGTCTTTACCCGATTCCCGGACAGTACCCGTCCTCCGTGCCTTCGCCAGGACACGCATGGTATCCGCCCGAGTTGTAGAACTGGATGAGGCGAAGCAATTCTGTAAGGGTTATCGTCCAGTTCTGCGGGTTATAGTCCGAAGCGTGCGGTGTGCACGAATGGTTTGCGCCGGGACCCGGCACATAACCGTCTTCCGTGCTGTCGGGCGGGTCGGCGC
>CAZLII010000405.1:0-3529 GCA_964559065.1 uncultured Nitrospirales bacterium
AAGCCTGCAGAATCAGTATGATAGACGCGGGAGCGCTTCATCATGACGGTGGAAGGAATCCGGCGGAAACACTTGTGGCTGGCATTGGAAGGACTGATGATCGCTGTGGCGGCGGCGGCCCTGCGGGCGCGGCATCTGTCGGCGGAATCTGTCTGGCTGGATGAGTATTTCAGCATGGCCTACCTGGATGCGCCGAATCTGTGGCGTTTTCTTTCCGAACAGCGCGGCGAGAACTGGGAAATGGTGCCGCTGTACTACGCGCTGCAATACGGGTGGGCGCAGATTTTCGGTGCGTCGCCCGTCGCCGTCCGCTGGCTGTCCATATTATTCGGCGCTGGCGCTGCGGGCTTGATCTATATTACCGGCAGGCTTTTCTTCGGGCGCGTCGCCGCCGTGGTTGCCGGACTGTGCATGGTCTTGTCGCCCTTTCAGATTTTTCATGCGCAAGGCATCCGTCCCTATTCGTTGATGGCGCTGCTTGGCGCGCTGGCGCTGTTGTCGTTGTTTCAGGCATGCGAGAGCGGCCGCCGGGGCTGGTGGGTGTTGAATGTGACAGCCAATGTATTGCTGTGGTGGTCGCAACTTTTTGGCGTGCTCGCGCTCATTCCCCAGGGAATGTTTCTGCTGTTGCGCAGGGCCACTCGGGGTCGGCTGTTGGCATTTTGGGCGGGCATCCATGCGGTCATGCTGATTCCCCCCGCCTTCTGGGTGCGCAGCATGAACTGGGCGCCCGATCCGCCGTTGGGGCGGCCGCCTTGGCGGGAATTCATGAATGTCTTGCTGCGTTCGGACGGTGAATACTTCCGGTGGCTCATCGGCTATCCCGACAAGTCGCGCGAGGTTGCCGTCACCGCGCTACAGGACTGGTTGCTCGATATTCGCGGCGATGCGGAGACGGCGTTGGTGCGTGCACTGTTGTTGGGTTCCGCGCTGGCGCTGTTGTGGTTGTTGATCATTGCCGTCCGCCGTCGGGGAGGGCCGATGCCAACCGATGAATCGCGCCGCGCGTTTGCCATACTGCTGGTGTTTCTCTGGTATGCCGTGCCGCTTCTTACGTTGTATGCCATGGCATTGTCATGGAAGCCCCATTCATTACAGGCTCGCTATGTCATTTACGCATTTCCCGGTTTGTATCTGCTCGCCGGGGCGGGCATTGCCGGGCTGCGTTGGCCGCTCACGCGTGGTCTGTTTGGCGGGGCGCTGATCGCGCTCATGGCATTGCAGACCCTGATGGCGGACCAGTTCCCCATGCGCACAGATTACCTGAGCGCGGCGCGGCAGTTGCGCGCTGAAGCGCAGGAAGGCGAATTGGTGATCGTGCCGGACTGGAACGATCTGCGTGTGTTGGAATTCAATCTGGGCCCCCATGATTTTCGCATCACCCGCCATGATTACCCGCTTGATGCCTGGGAATTCATTGAGACGGCAATGGCGCGTGAGTCGGTCGTATGGGTGGTGGCGGGCACCGGCCCCGAAGCCGATGAAATCCTCCCACGTCTGGAGCAATTATGCCGCGACCGCGACATCCCCTTCACGAAAACCGTCTATCTCGGCATGAGAAACCTTTATTTGTATCGCTGCGCATCCTCAAAGCCGTAGCCCAGGAGTTCCGACTGTATCTTGGGCGTGTGGGACCGGCGCCCTCGCCGGTCAGACCCTTACGGGTGCAAGGCTGAGAATTTCGCTATTGCGCCTGCGCCGCCGCGTCGCGTTCTTGCATCGCGCGGTCGAGATGCTCGCGCACCTCGCGCCAGTCGGGCCGCAGCAACAGGGCGCGTTGGAGGTGGGTAACCGCCCCGTCAAGGTCTCCTTGTCGCATCAGGGTTTGGCCCAGCACAAAATGCGCACCGGCATGTCGGGGGTCCAGCCGCACCGCTTCGCGCAATTCTTCCAC
Organism: uncultured Nitrospirales bacterium; assembly: GCA_964559065.1. GTDB lineage: Bacteria > Hydrogenedentota > Hydrogenedentia > Hydrogenedentales > CAILVY01 > CALEDJ01. The sequence goes on from CAZLII010000405.1 coordinate 1,895, forward strand.
CGCCTCGTCGAGGCGGCCCTCGCGGGCGAGCACCGACCCCAGATTGGCGCGGGTATCGGGGTTCTCCGGGTTCAGACGCGCGGCCTCCCGATAGTGCGTAATGGCCGTTGCCTTGTCTCCTGTGCGCACCAACAGGTCGGCAAGGTTGTTGTGCGCCAGCGCGAAATCCGGCCTCAGGTGGATCGCCTGATCGTAATGGGACCGCGCCTCCGCCAGGCGGTTGTTGTATGCCAGCGCGTCGGCGAGGCCGCAATGCGCCTCCGCATCATCGGGGCGGCTTCCCAGATACTTCATGAACTGTCCGACAGCGGCATCCATGTTGCCGGTTCTTGCGAGCAGGAAGGCCAATCGCCGGACGGTGTCGAGGTTCTGCGGGGCGAGGGTCAGCGCTTCTTCCGCCTCGCCAAGCGTCGTCAGGGCATCGGCCAGCCCCTCGCGCGCATCGGCGTCGGCGGGGTCCAGCGCCAGGGCGGCGCGGAATCGGTCCGCGGCGGGGCGGTGTTCATTTCTCCCGATCAGCAGAAACGCGAGGTTTTTTGCGGTGTTGGGGTGTTCCGGGTCGGCATTTAGCGCTTGTTCGTAATGCCGGATGGCGTCGTCGGTGCGCCCCTTGGCGGCGAGCAAATCCGCGAGGTGATGATGGGCGGGAGCAAGATGCGGGTCCAGCGCCGTCGCGGCGGCGAAGCGTTCCCTCGCCGCCTCGGTATCGCTGGCGGCGTTCAAGGCTAGACCCAGGTTAAGATGGATGGCCGCGTTGTTCGGATCGTGTTCCAAGGCGCGGCGTATCCATGCAATGCCCTCATCTGAATCGCCACGCTGCCACAGGATATAGCCCTTGTTGAACAAGGCGCCGGGATTCTCCGGCGCGATTTGCAGGGCGCGTTCAAATTGCGCCAGGGCGTCTTCAACACGACCCATGGCATACAACGCCGCGCCCAGGCCGTTCATGGCGTCGAGATAATCCGGTTGCCGCGCCAGGGCGTCTTCATAGCGCGCAACCGCCTCCTTCCAGCGACCCGCGCCGGCCAGCGCGGCGGCATAGTCATAGACCATATTGGCGTCGTCCGGGTTGGCCCGCAGGGATTGCGCATAGTGGGACAGCGCCTCTTCATGGCGACCGCTGTTTGATAACGCCAGGGCGAGGTTGTAATGCACGGCTTCGTAACCCGGATCGATCTCCATCGCCTTTTGGAACGCATCCACAGCCTCGGCATGACGTCCCGCATGTTGCAGGGCGAGGCCGGCGCCGTACCACGCGGAGGCATTGTCACGATTGCTTTGAATCGCCTGCTGGAAATGCGCCAATGCCGCTTCGTGATCCCCCTGCGCCAGCAGGCGGAAACCGAGGGCGGCATGTGCGCCGTCATGTTCGCCGTTGATTTCCAGAGCCATGTTGAATGCCGCAATGGCTTGCGCCGGTTCGCCCTGCTTTTCCAAGAGCAAACCAAGGTTGTAGTGGGCATCGGCGTGCGCGGGATCGAGGCGGATACTTTCCCGCAACGCACGCATGCCCTCGTCCAGGTTCCCCGCCTGTGCCAGATGGTATCCCAGATTGAAATGCGCCCCGACATGGTCCGGGTCCAGCGCGACGGCGCGGCGGAAGGCATCCAGCGCGCTGTCGAGGTCCCCCTGTTG
>CAZLII010000405.1:3539-4773 GCA_964559065.1 uncultured Nitrospirales bacterium
CAGGCTGTTCCACGCATCCGCGTAGTCGGGATCGCGCTGCAACGCCTGGCGGAAATAATCTGTGGCGGCGTCGCGCCGCCCCATCGCGGACAGGGCACACCCTGCGTTGAACCATGCGCGAGAGTCGTCGGGCCGCGCCGCGATCGCCTTTTGCACGAAGTCCTCGGCGTCGTCGAAGCGCCCTGTTTTCGCAAGAGCCAGGGCGAAATCCGAATACGCGGCGTCGTAATCGGGTTGAATGCGCAGCGTTTCCTGGAAGTGCGCGGCGGCACGGTCAAAACTATTCTTCCTGCCGTAGGCCAGTGCGAGATTGAAATGATAGTCCGCATTACCCGGCTGCGCGGTCGCGGCCCGCTCATAATGCGCAATGGCCTCTTCCAAGTCTCCCTGCGCCGCCAGTTGATAGGCCAGATTGAAGTTGGACTGCGGGTCTTCCGGGGCAATCTCCAACGCGGCGCGGAACAAGCGCATTGCCTCTTCGCGTTCTCCTTTTTTCGCCAGTGCATAACCCAAGTGATTCAACGCATCCAGGTGCGTGGGGTTCATGCGGACAGCCTCACGGTATTCCTCGATGGCGGCATCCATATCGCCGGCGGCGGCCAGCGCCAGACCGAGATGGAATCTTGCCTCGGCGGTATCGCGGTGTCGTTGAATCGCCTGTCGGAACTGGGTGATGGCCTCCTCCGCATGGCCGGTCCGGAACAACGCGATGCCGTAGTTGTAGTGCACTTCCGGGTATTCGGGACGGAGGCGAAGTGCGGTGGCGAAATGTTCTGCCGCGTCGGCGGCGCGGTCCTGTTCCAAGAGCAACAGGCCGAGGTGATAATGGGCATGGGGATCGTCGGGGCGACGCGCCAGCCACTGCTGAAAATCCGCGATGCCTGCCTCAATGCGACCCTTGGCCATGTAGGCCGTGCGCCGCTCGTCGTTCCATCGGGAGAGGTCCGGCGAAACGGAAATCCACTCGACGTGTCCCACAGCGAAAATCGCCAGCGCGGCTGTGCTCCAGCCGACGGCGTTGCGCGAATCTCGTTTGGAGAAAAAGACACCGACACGCCACAGCCCGTAACCGCCGATAATGAACATAAAGGGGATCAGCGGAATACGGTAACGCGCGCCCACGATCAGCGGCAGGAACACCGCGTAATAGGCCGAAAAAAACGCCAGCAGCAGCGCGAGTGTATATCGGCCGGTCGCAGGAACCGTGTGCGGCACTGCGGTCTTCCTGTCTGTC
>CAZLII010000406.1:0-4772 GCA_964559065.1 uncultured Nitrospirales bacterium
ATGGCGGCGAGTTTGCGCGCTGCGGTGCGGGGCGTGCCGCCGGTGGTGCGCACATGCGCCAGAAAAGCGCGCACATCGTGCTTCGTGGCGCGCCGGAGCAGATCGAGCGAGGCGCGGCTCCGTGCTTCCTCCGCGCTCCGCTGAAACGCGGCGGGGCCGTTCTCCAGAAAATCGCAGAACTGGTCCAAATCGCGCAGATAGGCCCGCAAGGTGTGGGCGGAGCAGCCCCGCTCTACCTTCAGGTGATTCACGAAGTGCAGGATATCAATGGCCGACATCGCGCCGCCCCGGTTGCCGCCATGTTTGCGGCGGCCGCTTAAACGTTCTCGTTATCCGGCGGGGATTCCTCCGGCAGGTGTTCTTCGTAGCCGCATCCGGGCACGGGACAATGCCGCACCTGCGGCTTGTTGCGCGGTTTGGTGGTATACGTCCAGGAATTGCCGCACTTGGGGCAGGGCGTCGCCTTGTCCAACTGGCCGAAGACCGCGAAGTCGCACTGGGGATGCTGGTTGCACCCGACAAAGCGGCGGCCCCGCGCCACCTTGCTTACCAAGTCTCCGTCACAATCCGGTCGCAGGCACTTCAAGCCCAGTTCCATCGGCTTGGTGAATTTGCACTTGGGGTATTTTTCGCAGCCGTAAAACGGCTCGCCGCGCCGGTTCTTGCGAATCAGCAGAAATGCGCCGCAGTCCGGGCACCGCTGGTCGGTTTTCTGCGGCGGCTCCTTTGGCGCGCGCACCACCTTGTTCCCGTCTTTGTCCAGACTGTAGGTGTTCTTGCATTTGGGGTACGTGGAGCAGGACATGAACGGCCCGAAGCGGCCGTGGCGCAACAGCATGGGCGCCCCGCATTGTTCGCATTTCTGGTCCGTTTCCTGGGCGGCCGGCTTGGTGACGCGGCGGGTGCCCTTGCACTTGGGATAATCCACGCAGGCGATGAACATGCCAAACCGCCCTTCACGCACTTCCATACCTTTGCCGCAGACCGGACAGGTTGTATCCTCTTTCAAAGCGTTGCCGACGAGGCGGCGCTGCGCGTCGGTGAGGTCCTTCTCAAAAGCGGCGTAAAAATCACGCAGCAGGTCGTGCCATTCGCGGCGGCCCTCCTCCACATGGTCCAAGTCCTCCTCCATGCGCGCCGTGAATTGGATGTCGAGGATGTCGGGGAAGTGCTCTACGAGGAGTTTGTTGACCTTTTCGCCGAGGTCCGTGGGTTTCAGGCGGCCCTTTTCGCGTTCCACATAGCCCCGCTCGGTGATGGTGTTGATGATGGGGGCGTAGGTGCTGGGGCGTCCGATGCCGTTTTCCTCCAGCGCGCGGATAAGCCCCGCCTCGGTGTATCTGGCGGGCGGCTTCGTGAAATGCTGTTCCGGCTGCAAGCCTTCCTCGCCCAGGATTTCGTCTTGAAAGACTTCCGGCAGCCGGTTCTGCTGCGACTTGTCGGGGTCCCCGCCGTTTTCTTCGACGCTTTCCTCGTAGAGTTTCGTGAATCCGGGGAATTTCATGACCGAGCCGGTGGCGCGGAAATTGTGCGCGCGCGCCAGCGTGTCTATGGTCGTCTGGTCCAGCACGGCCGGAGTCATCTGCGACGCCACAAAGCGTTGCCAGATAAGCAGATAGAGGTTGTACTGGTCGTTGTCGAGATAGGCGCGGATGCTGTCCGGGGTGCGCGCCGTGGCGGTGGGCCGGATGGCCTCGTGCGCATCCTGCGCGTCCTTCTTGCCCTTGTAGTAATTGGGCTGTTCCGGCAGCATGGCCGGCTCGAAGTTGGCGCGAATATATGCGCGCACATCGTCCAGCGCCTCCGGGTCAAGCCGGGTGGAATCGGTGCGCATGTAGGTGATGATGCCGACGCGGCCCTCTTCGCCGAGGTCCACGCCTTCGTACAATTGCTGGGCGATGCGCATGGTCTGGCGCGGGCGGAGCCGCAGTTTGCGCAGAGCCTCCTGTTGCAGCGTGCTGGTGATGAATGGGGGGTAGGGACGCCGGCGGACCTCCTTGCGCTCGACCGACGCGACGCGGTATTCCGCGCCCTCCAACGCGCGCAGGATGGCTTGGGCCGCTTCCGCGTTGGGGATGACGGCCTTTTCGCCGCGAATCTGGTTGAGCCGGGCGATGAAGGTTTCCCCGTGCGGGGTGCGCAGGGTGGCGTCAATGGTCCAGTATTCTTCGGCGACGAAAGCGCGGATTTCGGCTTCGCGGTCGCAGACCATGCGCACGGCGACCGACTGCACGCGGCCTGCGCTCAGCCCGCGTTGCACGCTCCATTGGAGCAGCGGGCTGAGTTTGTAGCCGACCAGCCGGTCCAGCACGCGCCGCGCCTGCTGCGCGTTCACCAGGTTTTCGTTGATGGGCCGGGGGTGCTTGGCCGCTTCGAGCACGTTGCGCTTGGTGATGGCGTTGAACACGATGCGCTCGATGGGCTTGTTCTCGCGTTCGAGCAGGGCCGCCACATGCCAGCCGATGGCCTCGCCCTCGCGGTCCGGGTCGGAGGCGACCAGGATGCGTTCCACCTTCTTCGCCGCCTCCTGCAAGCCTTTGATGGCCTTGCTCGCCTCGGAAAGGCGGACGTATTTCGGCAGAAAATTGTTCTCAATGTCCACGCCGAGTTCATTCTTCGGCAGGTCGCGCACGTGGCCGTTGCTTGCCCGAACGATGTAACTTGGTCCCAGAAACTTGTTAATGGTGCGCGCCTTCGCGGGCGATTCCACCACCACCAGATATTTTGCCATGGAAATGAATTCCCCTATACGTGAATCACGCCCACTCCCTGCGGAATGGGCGCGCAAAAACCCTGTTCATCCGCCATTCAGTGAAGCGCCTGCCGGTTGCCCTCAAGGACATGATATATCGTCTGCTGGGACTCCACATCCCGGACCGAGCAGGTCAGCCACGACAACAGATAGTCCAAATCCTCCATGCCGACTTCGCCTTCGAATTGCGCCAGCCGGTCCAGCAGCAATTCCCGCTCATGCGGCTGAATCAATTCAAACAATTCCAGCCGCGCCAGCGCATCGCGGGCTTCCGGCGACAGTTTGCAGGACTCATAGACCGACAATTGCCGCACCGAACCGGGGGTGCGCGGCAGCGCCGCATTTTCCGCGTTCAGTCGCGGACGCAACTTCTTGAATGCCGCCTCAATGTCGCGCTTGCGATACCCCTGCTGCATGAGCCATGAGCGCATTCCGTCCACCGAGGGGGGGACGCCGCCATTCTCGGCCACCCGCTGCAGGATGACGTTCACCAGTTCCGCCAATATGGGTTTCATGAAGACTCCCTGAACAAAATGCCGGGGCGTTATCCCGGCTCCAATCTGCCAATATTGTAAGTTCGCCGTGGCCCCATGTCAACCCGGCGCCCCATCCCAACTGCTTAATATGTTGTGCAATAAACGCAACATTCCCCTCCAGCATCCACTTGCTACCGACTCGGCAGACGCGTTGTTTTGCGCTGACGAGACGCCTGCGGCGGACGCCGTTGGCGCAGTCCCACTGGCTTATCAGATGCGCTAAGGCGGCAACGGTCCAGCAACCCCACAGCATCTGTTTCCTAGAAAATGCTGGCGATGATGGCGATTTCCTGCGTCACCGGCGCTTTTTGGCCCGGGTATCGCTGGAATTCGACATGACCGTCCATGAACAGCACATTGCCGCCACCAGGCACATGGTTAAAGGATTTAATCTTTGCAGAAACGATATCCCACATGATCGGGAGGGTGCTCTGCGCTTGCGCGCTTGCTGCAGGATTGTTGATGTCGGTGATCAGGAAGCGCTCGATGCCTTCGCGCAGGCGATAAACCGTGTCGCCGCCGGCGTTGCCATGGGGCGAGAGGCCGCTGGTATCGTTCTCGTACGGCGGATAGGGACCATACCAGTTGAACGGCATCTGGCCCAGGTTGTTCTCCAGCATGATTTTCACCCATTGACTCTGGAACTGCGCCGGAACCATCTGGCCGGGGGGAATTTCGACTTCCGGCGCAGCCACGGCAAGAATGGCGGCCACTGCCGGGTCCACGGGGACCAGGTATTCCGGGTTGCTGTCGCAGCGGTCATAGACGAATCCGAAATACATGTATGACCACGCCGCTTTCCACCAGTCATTGTAGGATTGGTCGCCATGTTGCCCACGGAATTGCAGGATGGTCGTGCCGTCGCCATAGTACATGTCGCTCACTGAATGCGATGCGCTGGACGGGCACACGTAGATATTCGGGTCAGTGGCGTACTCCGGGTACACCGCCGAACACAGCGGCGTCAGCAATACACCGGCACACGGCGAACAATAGGTCTGATGCTGCGCTGGCGGATATTTCCCGCCGGGCGATTCATTCGAGTACATCTTGAGCACCAGTCCGAATTGTTTCAGGTTGTTCTGGCAACTCGAACGGCGCGCCGCCTCCCGCGCCCGCGCAAGCGCCGGCAGCAATATCGCGGCCAGAATCCCGATGATCGCGATCACCACAAGCAGTTCAATGAGGGTAAAACCGATACTTCTCCGTGTGCGTTTCATGATATGAACTCCTCGGGTTGTTTGGGACAATTAGACATTTTCGGACATATATGACCAACGAGACCTGACGAAAAATTGCAGAGAACCTCTGCGTATTCTCTTCTTCCAAACCCTATAGGTCATATATGTCCTATAGGTCCTTTGGCTCCCGCGAACTCCCGCATCTCCATCCAGGCAACGTATCCATTATACCTTATTCTCAAGGCCTGCGGCCCAGGCGAAAGAATCCCGCGCCTGCCAGCAATCCAAAGACGGCCATCAGGC
>CAZLII010000407.1:0-4766 GCA_964559065.1 uncultured Nitrospirales bacterium
GCGGCGGAACCGTTTCGCGCAGCAGTTGTTCCACGGGATCATCGCCGTTGCGCCACCGTTCAGCGAAGAGGTCGGGGTCCGCCACGTCCACCGCGCCGAAACGAATCGGCACGAAGCGTCCGGTTTCGGGATTGTGCGAGGCGATAATATCGGGAACACAAAAGCCCAAGGTGATGACGAACCCGAAGATGAGCACGATAAACTGATACACATCGGTGTGGATCACGGCAAGCAGACCGCCCGCCGTGCTGTACACGACCACCATGAGGCCGCCGAGGATGATGGCCCAGCGCAGGATGCGTTCGGCGTCGGCGATGTCCGGCATGATGGCCGCGGCCACATTGCCGAAAGCGGCCATAGGCGCCGCCACGATGAACCCGGAAAAGAGCAGGGACAGGATGAGCACGAAGAAGCGCGGCCCTTCGCCGAAACGGTGGCCGAAGTAGCCCGCCACCGTGTACAGTTTTGCTTCGCGGAAGCGCGGCGCGACAAACCATCCCGCGAAAATGAAATGGATATACCAGCCCAGGGAAATGAGGAGCATCAGCACGCCCCAGTCATAGGTCCTGGCAATCGCCCCGATGGACGCGCCCCCGCCGATTACCGTCGCGCCCATGGTGCAGAACAGGAAGAACCAGCCGATGTCGCGCCCCGCCACCAGAAAATCGTCGGAGGTGCCAATCTGACGCACCTTGAACACGCCTTTCAGGAAGACGAAAAGGATGTAGGAGATGACAATGGCCCATAGAATCCACGGGCTTGACAGCATGATATAAATCCTTGTGTCGTGTATGCGGGGTTGGGTGAAACAACCGTCAGGCGCTGTTTACACCGTATCGCTCCCAGAACCCCGCCAGTCTGTCCTCCATGTCCAGCACGGCCAATTGCACGGGATGCGCGCGGAGGGCGTCCAGACACCCCGCGAGCACATGACGGCATTTCTTGTCGGGCCAGCATTCGGCCATCCATTGCCGGAACTGCTCCACGGAATACCAGCGGGATTCATAGCCGTCGTGCGTGCGGATGTGCCCCGTGGCAATCGTTTCACGCACTCGCTCCGGAATGCGCGTAAGACGGTGCTCTGCGCATGCCAGGCCGCCGTCCCGATGGAAAACGCGGGTGCGGACGGCATCGTCCGGGTCCCAGGCGCGCTTGTAGGCGACCGGAATCTGCCGGTATTCGGGGCCGGCATAGGTATCCGGCGCAAGCCATACCGGCTGCCCGGAAACATGCATGGTGCTCTCATAATTGCCAAGCGCGTGGGAGGCCACGGCGTCCCGGCGGTATCCGCTGATGATCGCAATGCCGCCCGCCTGCGCCACGGCGCGGCGCATGGCAGCAAACAGACGGCCCGCGCCTTCCGGCCCCTGCATGACGCCGACGCTGTTGCACACGGAAATCGCCACCGGCGTTTCGGCGCATTCCAGGGGTTCAAGGTCAAATGCGGATGCCTGCCACAATGCGAGGCGGCCGTCCGCCGATGCGTCCAATCCCGCTGCGGCCAGTTTCCGCCGCGCCAGCCGGATCATCGCCTCGGAGAAATCCAGCCCGCCGATCCATCGCAGCCCTTCGGCGAGAATCGGGTCATAGGCGTACTGCTGCGGCGCAATCGAAGCGTCCGCAGCGGATGATGGCGCTGCCGGCCTCTTGCTCTTCAGGCCATAGCGCAGGTGCAGTCGCGCCGAACCGCAGCCGACATCAAACAGCCGCACCGGCGTGCCGCCTTCCCGGATGAGATAGACTAAAATCCGGTCCAGCAGGTCTTCTTCAAACGCTTCATAGGCCAGCACGTCCGGGTGGCCCAGGACGATTGCCTGCTCGTAGATGTCGGCGCAGGCGTCCCAGAGGTTCAAGTCATGGGCATACTGTGCTTCAAAACTCACCCGGCGCGCTCCTTCGCCGCAGCAACGGCCTCGGCGGTTGCCGCATGGCCGTCCCGTCCAAGTTTCACCGGCAGAATATCCTTGCCGTTGTCAACCACCGCCGCGCTTCCGCCGCCCAAAGTTTCCAGCACGGGGGGCACCCGCAAGGCGGACGACATGGGGGTTTTCAAAAAGGTTTCCAGCGGCGGCGTGACGGTTTTCTCGATATAGCGCGACCCCATGAGCCGTAACAGCGCGGCGTAATCCAGGCGGAAAGACAAGGTGTCGCCGACCTGGAGGTTTTTCGGATTGTCGCCGAGGTTGACCACCGTGATGTCGCTGCTCGCCCCCGCAATCCGGCAATCCGGGTCCAGCGGTTTCAATCCGGTGATTTCCGTATCCAGACAGCCGATGCTCAGGAGCGCGCGATAGCCGCGCTGACCCGGGCTGATGTTTTCCTCAATCTCAATGTCATGGTGGAACGGGGCCGCATTGCCCGGCTCCCCAAGCGCAGACAAACCTTTCTGTTTGAGTTCTGCGATCTCCGCCTCCAGAAGGATTACATCGTCGCGCAGTTCGGGCAGCGTGCCGCCGTTCACCAAATCCGTTCCCAGAAAAAGCGCCTCGCCGATGCGAAAATGGTTGACGCCCTTGGGAACCTGATCGGCCAACAGCAGGGGGAGCACTACGCTGGAGCCGGCGGAGATGAGCGGGAGTCGCTTCTGAAACTTCAGTTCGAGGAGTTCCCGATAGAGCAACAACTGCATCAACTGGTCCACGCTGGGCGGCGCCCCGCTCAAGCAACCGAGATTCGCGCCGATGCCCAGCACGCCGATGTTGGGAAGTTGAAACACCGCCTTGTAAAACTGGATCAGCGACCCCGGAAGGATGCCCTCGCGCAGATCGCCCAGTTCAATCATGATGATGACTTGGTGAATGATCCCGCGCTTGCGCGCCGCTTCATTCAAGGCGGATATCGTCTCGATCTCGCTGTTCAGGCTGACCTGCGTCAGCGCCGTCACATTCTCAATGGACGATGGCCCCGGCACCCGCAGATACCAACCCTCCGCGTCCGGCGCGGTCTTGCGCAGCACGCGAAAATTCGACAACCGGGAGTCGCCGACTGATTGCACGCCCATGTGGCGCAGGGCGCGCAGTGTTTCCCGATGACCGCACAGCACCTTGCCCACAACGGTCCAGCATGCGCCGTAGCGCCGCATCCACCCGTTGATTACCGACAGGTTGTGCGCCAATGCCTCAAGGTTTATCGTTAACCGGTTCATTGTTCCACCGCATTTCCGCGTATTTGCTGTTGAAACCCAGTTTCTCGTACAAGCGCCGCGCCGGATTCAGATACTCCACATGCAGTTTGATCCCCCCTTCGCAGGACGCCTGCGCCCGCCGCACCAGCAATGCGCCGATGCCCCGACCCCGCCATTCCGGCGCCACCGCCACAAAAAGCAACAGATTCGCCGGCACAAAACCGCGCATCCCCGTGCGCAACAGCACCAGCGCGCCCACGATGCGCCCCCCACACTCCGCCACAAAGACCGCCCCGCGCAGCGGCGAATCCTCCGACAACGCCGTTTCAATGCCTCGCCGGATGTCTTCCGGGGTATCTTCGTAGGGTTTCAGCGCCTCGTGAAGAAACGCCGTCAAGCCTTCAACATCAGTCCAGGACGGCAGGTCTTGGATACGCTGGATTTCATGCACTACGACCTCCAGCGTTCGTGTCTCCGGCGTGGCGTCCCCAGCGCTCGCAGGGTCGGATTCGTCCTCAAGCAACATCCGACAGGAATCCAGAAAACTTTCCGCCTCCGTCGTCCGGGCTTCCCCCTCGGATCGGGCGCCGTCCGGGCCCATCATCGCCGCCAAACGCGACAATACCGCCACCATTTGCGCCTGCTCCCACGTCTCCAACCCCGCAAGCGCCCGCGTGAATTGCTCCTGCAGCAAAGGCGGTCCGCCCTGTACGCAAAGCGCCCGGCCCGCCTCCGTAGGCATCAGGAGAACCTGACGACGGTCCTTCGCCCCGCGCGTCCGGGTCACCAGCCCGCGCTGCTCCAACCGGTCCACAATCCCGGTCACTGTCGCGTTGCTCAGGCTGGAATCCGAGGCGAGTGCGCTCATCGTAATGCCTTCCTGCCGTACGATTTGCCGCAGCAGGACAAGTTGTGGCCCCGTGAGCGCGTAGTTCCGGCTCAATTGCCGGGAATGCAGGTCCAGCAACCGGATAATTTTGCGTAATTCAAATAGTATCTGCTCGCACAAGAGCGATTCCATGCAATAGGTCTCCCCAGTCATTGCTTTGAGTAGAAAACATTTTAACACAAAGTAATTTCTCATGCAAGACTTCTGCAGCCAAGAAGGACCGTCAAATATCATAAAAGAAGGCAGACGAGATAACTCGTTGACAGAGAAGGAATTAAGAAATTTCGTAGTTCGTACTTCTTTCCGTTTGTCAAGTATGAAACTGAAAACCGGTCACATTTCAGTCGGGAAGGGGCGGAAACCGTCTTCCGTGCCGCATTCCGGGCAACGTTCATGGCCGCCGACATGGTGGAATTGGATCACCCGCAACAGTTCCGCCGGCGAAATCCGCCCCTCAGCCGGCCCTTCCCGGTTTCTTAACATTTTAGCCGACTGGCGTAACCTCTGAAATCAACACACATAACGCCTTCTTTTCGTCATTGCGAGTCCCCCACCGCCTTCGGCAGCGATTCACAGAAGAAAGGAAAATTCCCCCTCGTTGCACCGCTCCTGCGGTGCAACGCATGACGGAGGCGCTCTGCGCCGGAGAATGACCTATTCCCCCGAAACGCGCTGCCGCATGGCGCGACGCGGAGCGTCGCCGTGCTGCGTTACACCGCAGGAGCGGTGTAACGAGGGGAAAGAAAGGGAATT
>CAZLII010000408.1:0-4749 GCA_964559065.1 uncultured Nitrospirales bacterium
CCTTTGACGGTTCCTTTGCCTCCCAGCGAGAAAAACCCCGCTTTCTCAACCATCTTGCCGGGCTGCATGCCACGATCCTGCAGTGTTTTCAACGCAGCCTGACGGTTGTCGGCGCTTATCGTCCCCTTTTGCTTCGACCCGTCCCGTCCGCGCGCCTCATAACTGAATGTCGGCATAAGCGTTGGTCTCCTCCCATCATTATACTTTGGCCCGACCCCGGACCCATATGCTCGTGTTCCACTGCATGAAGCACCCCACAATCATACCCGGTTACGCGCGACAAGAAAAACCCTTGCGCACCGACGGGCTGCATCCACTGTGTTGCTTCCGTATAGAGTATATGCGGCGGCGGGCGTTATGGCAAGTCTTTTTCTCTTATGCGCCGGCTGCTTACCGCCTACTATCATCGAGCAAAGCGCCGCTGTTGCTGTCTCGTGGTCCATGCCTTGGAACAGATTCGGGCGGAACGCCGGTCGGGCTGCGGTGTCGCGGGGCAAGAATGGATGGCGCATTCCAGAATTGTCCGCATCCGGCGTTCCGCCCGTTGGGCTGTGCTGCATTGTTGTTTGCAAGAATCGTTCCCGCGCGTCATGCCGCCTGGAAAATCTGCAAACAATTCCACAAGAACGACTTAACGAGGGTTTTTCTTTTTCCTGGAACGTTCTGCTGCGACGGATTTCCGTCATCTTGGCAAAGATTCCCCGGGAATATGTGGCTACCCGTGCCGGAGAATCCATTGGATGGCGTCGGCGATGTCCGGATGTTGGAAGGAGAAGCCGGCATCGAGCAGGCGCTTCGGGTGCGCGCGGACGCTGGCGAGCAGCAACTCGCGGCTTTTCTCTTCGCCGAGGATCAGCCGAATGACGAAGCCCGGCATGGGCAACATCGCCGGACGGGACAAGGCCCGGCTCAGCACCTGGGTGAATTCGCGATTGGTCACCGGGTGCGGCGCGACGGCGTTGACCGGGCCGGCGATGGCGTCGTTCAGGATGCAGAAGCGTATGGCCTCCAGCAAATCCACGATGCTGATCCAACTCATGTATGCCTGCCCGTCGCCGAGTACGCCGCCGAAACCCTTCCTGAACGGCGCGGCCATTTTCGGGAATGCGCCGCCTTTCGCGCTGAGCACCACGCCGATGCGCAGATTGACCACGCGGACGCCATGCTCCGCCGCCGGCTTGGTCGCCGCCTCCCAATCCTGGCAGACTTTTACCAGAAAGCCGCTTCCGGGCGCGCTGTCTTCATCCAGTTCCTGGTCGTCCCGGCTGCCGTAGTAGCCAATCGCCGACGCGCACACCCAAACGCCGGGAGGACGTTCCAAGCGGGTCAACGCATCGCACAGCAGCCGCGTGCTGTCCACACGGCTTTTGTAGATTCTCTGCTTCTTCTCTTCCGTCCAGCCCCCTTCGCTGATGTTTTCCCCCGACAAATGGACCACGGCGTCCAAACCCTCCCGCGCCTCCGCCTCGATTTCGCCTCGGTCCGGGTTCCAGACAATTTCGCGCGCGCCGGGCGCAGCCTCCCGCCGCACAATGCGGAACACTTCATCCCCCCGCGCCTCGAGGAACACCATCAACGCCGAACCCACCACACCACTCGCGCCGGTTACCGCTATTCGCATGGCGATCCTCTCCCGTGTGCCACGAATCCCACCTGCACGACGCTCCCTCTTCTATTTACAATAAAGGCTGACCCCTTGCATGTCAACAAAACGAAGAGAACCATGAACGAACACGGACAAACGCGGAGGGAGGGGAACAGGGCGCGCATCGTCTGAAGGAAAGATGGAAATTCCGGGGCAACGAGGCGTTGTCAGGAGCAACGCAGGACCAAGACGTCACCTTGGAGGTCCACTTCCACCACGCCGCCTTTTTCGAGACGGCCAAAGAGAATTTCGTCCGCGAGCGGGGTTTCGATTTCCTGCTGCATCAGTCGGCGGAGCGGGCGCGCGCCGAATTTGGGGTCATAGCCGCGCTCGGCGAGCCAGCGCCGGGCGGCGGGGGTCAGGCGCAGTTCGACCTTGCGCGAGGCCAACTGCGCCTCAATCTGCCGGGCGAACTTGTCCACCACCTGCTCGATGACCTCGACCGGCAACGGATTGAAGGAGACGATGGCGTCGAGCCGGTTGCGGAATTCCGGAGTGAAGACCTTTTCTATCGCTTTCAGGCCCTTGTGCGCGGGGTCTTCCTGACCCGCATGGAATCCGATGCTCGAGGCGGCCATTTCCCGCGCCCCGGCGTTGGAGGTCATGATGAGCGCCACGTTGCGGAAGTCCGCCTTCTTGCCCATGTTATCGGTGAGCGCGGCATTGTCCATCACCTGGAGCAGGATGCTGAAGAGGTCGGGGTGCGCCTTTTCGATTTCGTCGAGCAGCAGGACTGTGTAGGGGTGGCGGCGGATTTCATCCACGAGCAGGCCGCCCTGGTCGAAGCCGACGTAGCCCGGCGGCGCGCCGATGAGCCGCGAGACAGCGTGTTTTTCCATGTACTCGCTCATGTCGTAGCGCGCAAAATGGTTGCCCAGCAGAAAGGCCAGTTGCTTCGCCACTTCCGTCTTGCCCACGCCCGTCGGACCAGTGAAGAGGTAGCAGCCGATCGGCGCGTCGGGCCGGCCAAGCCCGGCGCGGGCGCGCTTGATCGCGCGCGCCACCTGCTCGATGGCCGCGTCCTGGCCGAAAACCACGCATTTCAGGGCGGTCTCCAGCGTGGCCAGTTTTTCCTTGTCCGAAGACGACACCGACCGCACCGGCACCTGCGCGATTTCCGCGACGATTTCCTCCACGTCGCCGGGGCGGATGGTCTTGCGTTCGCCGCCCGACGCCAGTTTGACGCTCGCGCCCGCCTCGTCAATGACGTCTATCGCCTTGTCGGGCAAAAACCGGTCATTGATGTGCTTGGCGGCCAGTTCGGCGGCGGCGCGCAGCGCAGTGTCCGTGTACTGGATGCCGTGGTGTTCCTCGTAGCGGCCTTTCAGCCCGCGCAGGATGCGCACTGTCTCCTCGACGCTCGGCTCATTCACATCTATTTTCTGGAAGCGACGGGACAGGCCCCGGTCTTTCTCAAAATGATTCTTGAATTCCTCGTAGGTGGTGGAGCCGATGCACCGCAATTCGCCCGAAGCAAGTGCAGGCTTGAGGATGGATGAGGCGTCAATCGAGGAATCGGTGGTCGCGCCCGCGCCGACGATGGTGTGGATTTCGTCCACGAAGAGGATGACATTGTCGCGCTGGCCAAGTTCATGCAGGACGGCCTTAAGCCGTTGTTCAAAATCGCCCCGGAACTTGGTGCCGGCGAGCATGCCCGGCAGGTCCAAGGCGAGAATTTCGACATTTTTCAGGGTGTCCGGCGCCTTGCCCTCGTGAATCATCAGGGCCAACCCCTCGGCCAGCGCCGTCTTGCCGACGCCCGCCTCGCCCACAAACACGGGGTTGTTCTTGCGGCGGCGCGCGAGGATGCGGATGGCGCGGCGCAACTCCGCCGTCCGCCCGATCAGCGGGTCAATGCGCCCTTCCGCAGCGCGCTGCTTGAGGCTCACCGTAAACATTTCCAGCGCGGAGCGCCTGGGCGCGCGGCCTTCCTCGCCCCCGTCCGGCCGGACTTTGCCTTCTTCCCGCGCTTCCTCCGGCCCTTCCACTTTCGATACGCCGTGGGAGATGTAGTTGACCACGTCGAGGCGCGTGACACCCTCTTTTTTCAGGTAATACGCGGCGTGGGAATCCTCCTCCTCGAACATCGCGGCCAAGATGTCGCCTGCGTCCACCTCCTCCTTGCCGGAATACTGCACATGCAGGAAGGCGCGCTGGAGCAGTCGCTCGAATTCCGGGGTCTGCTGCACAGACCGCGTCTTGCCCGGCGGCACGGCCTCCATCTCGATGTTGAAGAATCGCTCCAGGCGTTCGCGGAGCGAATCCACGTCCGCCCCGCAGTTTTCGAGGATTTCCGAACCGTAGTCGTCATCCAGCATGGCAAAGAGCAGGTGTTCCACGCACAAATACTCATGCCGCCGCCGCCGCGCTTCCTTGATCGCGACGCTCAACGTTCGCTCCAGGTCATGGCTCAACATCTCAAACGCCTTTCATCGCCGCCGGAACCTACTCCGGCTCCATCGAGCACTTCAGCGGAAAACCATGCTCCCGCGCCAGCCGGTGCGTGGTCATAATCTTGGCCTCCGCGAGCGCCCTGGCATAGACGCCCGCTACTCCAATGCCGTTCTCATGCACATTCCGCATGATCCGCACCGCATCCCGATGGGGTTTGTGGAAGACCTCCTTCAGCACCAGCACCACAAAATCCATCGTCGTGTAGTGGTCATTGTGCAGCAACACCCGGTGCCGCCGGGGTATTTCCACCTTCTCCCGGTCCTTGACGGTGGTGCTTTCGTCCGTCTCATAAATAAAATCGGGCATGCCCCGTGCGCTCCAAATCACCGCGGCAGGCAGGCATCGCACCGCCCCCGCACGACACAATATAGTACCATATTTCGTAACATTTTAGCCGACTGGCGTAACCTTTGGAATCAACATACATAACACTTTCTTTTCGTCATTGCTGGTCCCCTGCCGCCTCCGGCGGCGATTCACAAAAGAAAGTGCCCTACTTTCTTAGCAACATAGCCTTGTCATTTCGAGCGAAACATTGTCATTTCGAGCGAAGCGAGAAATCTTCCCCCATGCCAAAGATTTCTCGGTCGCTGGTGCTCCCTCGGAATGACAGGGGCAGTCACATGGCCGTTCCCGTCCATCCTTCCCTT
>CAZLII010000409.1:0-4739 GCA_964559065.1 uncultured Nitrospirales bacterium
AGCCGCCAGCCCAAGGCCTCGGCGGTTGGGGCGCCCTCGGCAATTTTTTCCTGTGCGGCCGCCTGGCCGGCCGGGCACAACGTCGCCCCGGCCCCAATAAGCAATGCAATCATGGCAATCGTGGTCATCCGCTTCATGGGTAATCCTTTCTTGATGCGCATTTCCGTCATCTGTCCGTGGGCGGTGCGGCGTTTCCCCGCTCCTCCCGCCGGAAATCTCTTTTGCCTGTGGCCGCCGCGCCCATGCGGCGGCTTTTCTCTTAATCCCGCGATGGTCCGCAGGGTTGCCTCTGGCGCAACGCGCCGGAGGCGGACAAAGCGCCTTCCATGTTCTCATATTCCAGAGGAACGGCGCAAACTGCTGAGAAAGCGGAAAACCGCGCCTATTGCCCTTGCCAGGAGGCGATGGGAAGGGTGAGGCGCGAGGGGCGCAAGGCGTCATGGTACACGATGTTTTCCGCCGGGAGGGTGTGGGTGTGTTGTCGGAACGGCTCGCCGGTGTTGGGGTTGGGATCATAACGCGGATCGCTGCAGGATATGATCGCCAGCCGGATGCGGTGTCCCCGGGCGAAACACAGGGCGGTGTCCCACAGATCAAGGGTTATCTCATATACTTCGCCCGGTTCCATGAGGGTTTCGCGCGTGATGTCGTCACGATACCGCATGCGGATCATGCCTTCGTTCATGATCATGGAGCGCCCGTCGGGATAGACATCGCAGAGCCGCGCGCCGAAATCGGTGTCCAGGGCGGAAGAGGACACGAACAGGGTGACGGTGATCGCGCCGATGACGGTGAGTTCTTCTTCGAGGGGGTGGGTTTCAAATGTAATCACATCGCGGCGCGCTTCGATGGCGCGTTGATCATAGGGGCCGCTGGGCGGCTTCAGGTTGTTCCCGCCGAGCGAGGGGGTGGGGTCTTCCGGGTCGTACACATAGGCCGTGGCGGCTTCCGCATCCAGGGGCGGTTCCGGGCGCAAGGCGCCCCCGGCGTACAGATAGAGGTCCAGCGCTTCGGCGGGCGGGGGCCAGTTGTCGTCGAGCATCCAGGCGTTGCCGTTCGCCTCCGGCGCGGCGGGGTCCGTCATGACAAATATCGCGGCGGCGGGCTTGTCCAGAATGCCGTTGTCTTTGCCCTTGAGCCAGTAGTCGAACCAGTCCTGGATGGAACCAACGGCATCGTCCGGGTTGATGCCGCTGCGGTCGGGGAATTTCAGGGCGCCCGACGATGTGGCGTGGGCGCGGGTGTTGATGACCAGTTTGCACTGCCCATGCGTCTGCGGATGGCCGTTGTTGTGGACTTCCTCGAAGAAGGCCGTGGCGCTGCGTTGGAACAGGTCAAACCACCCCGAAAGGATGTACACGGGTACTTGGACGCGGTCCGCGCGGGCGCGGGGGTTGCGGGCTTCCCAGAAATCGTCATAGGCGGGATGCAGTTCGATTTCCGGCAGCATCTCTCGCGCAGGTTCCCATTCTTCGATGGTGTTCTTGCGGTAACAGCCGTGGGGAAAGACGGATTCGTAGAAGTTGTCCGAGGCCGCGCCGATGAACGCGCAGGCCACCCCTTCGGGTTCGGCGGCAAGCAGCAGTTGCGCGGCCATGCCGCTCGCGGAAATGCCGATCAGTCCGATCTTGCCGTTGCACCACGGCTGCTGTCGAATCCAGTTGATGGTGTCCAGGCCGTCCTGCCGCCCGGGGCCGCCCCAACCGTCGTGGCCGAAGACGTCCCACTCCCCCTCGGAATCGCCCGTACCGCGCAGGTTCTGCACCATTGCCGCATAGCCCTGCCGGGAGAACTCGAACATGATCAGGCGGCTCTCCTTGCGCTCGTAAGGGGTGCGCTCCAGCACGACCGGCCACGGTCCCTTGCCGCCGCATGGGGGAAGATACAAGTCGCCCGCGAGGCATACCCCGTCGCTCATGGGAACCTTCACGGGCTTGGCGCAGGCCAATCCGACCAGCATAATGGTCAACAGCAGCCCGAATGCCGTCCAGCGTCGCAACATGACCATGCCTCCGCTGCGCCCCATGCGCCGCCCGCAGCATAATCAAGCGGACCGCCGCGTCGCAATCCAGCCAATCATGCGGCCCATGCCGATACTCCGCTTGAAAGCCTTCGGAAGGGGTCGTATACTGCCGCCATTCAAACCACAACAGAATATGGAGGCGTTATGCGGGCATTGGTGACGGGCGGGGCGGGTTTCATCGGGTCGCACTTGTGCGAGGCGCTGGTGGCGCGGGGCGACACGGTGTCTGTGTTGGACGACTTGAGCACGGGCCGCTTTGAGAACATCGAGCACATTCCCGGCATTGAGTGCGTCATTGATTCCACGATGAACCAGGAGATCGTGCGCGACATGGTGCGCGCCGTGGATGTCGTCTATCATCTGGGCGCGACGGTCGGCGTGCAACTCGTGGTGAATGACCCCATCCACACCATCGTCAACAACATCTGGGGCACCGAAATCGTCCTGGAGGAGACCTGCCGCTACCGGCGCAAACTCCTGATCACCTCGACCAGCGAGGTCTATGGCAAGGGTTCGCGCGAAGTCTTTCAGGAAGACGACGACCGGGTCATCGGCCCGACGAACCGGCACCGCTGGTGCTATGCGGCCTCCAAGGCGATTGACGAGTTCCTCGCCTTTGCCTATTGGCGGGAAAAGCGGCATCCGGTCGTCATCGCGCGGCTCTTCAACACGGTCGGCCCGCGCCAGACCGGACGTTACGGCATGGTCATCCCCACTTTTGTCACCCAGGCGCTGCGCAATGAGCCGATCACCGTCTTCGGCGACGGCAAGCAGTCGAGATGCTTCACTTACGTCGGCGATGTGGTGCCCGCATTGATGCATCTGATGGACCGATCCGAAGTGAACGGCAATGTTTATAACATCGGGAGCACGATGCGGGTCACCATCGAGGACTTGGCGCGGCGCATCATCGAACGCACCGGCAGCAGTTCCCCCATCAAGTTTATTCCCTACGAGGAGGTTTACGGCGAAGGCTACGAGGACATGCGCCACCGCGAACCGTGCCTGAAGAGAATCCAGGCGGCCATCGGCTATGCGCCCAAGACCTCCCTCGATGAAATCATTGACTCCGTTATCGCGGATATCCGCCCCCGCATCCACCGGGAAACCATCGAAAACCGCCCGGCAAATCCCTGACTGGATATCAAAAATGGGCATCCTGAGCGCGCGCATCCGACGGCAACGCATGCTGATGGCGGCACCGTATATCAGGGGGGCGGTGCTGGACCTGGGCTGCGGCGAGGCGGCGATGCTGGAACTCTTCGGCGACCGCATGGAATCCTACACCGGCGTCGAGCAGGCGCCGGGGCGCGCCCGCAAACTCGCCAAACGCCATCCCGGCCACGTGTTCGTTCACCGGGATTTGGACGACGATCCGCTTGGCTTTGACGCGCAATTCGATGTGGCGCTGCTGATCGCCGTGGTCGAGCATGTGTACAACCAGAAACATCTTTTCCGCGAAGTGGTGCGCGCGCTCAAGCCCGATGGGCGCATCGTCATCACCACGCCCACCCCCTTCGGCAATGACGTGGCGCACCGGATCGGCGCGCGGCTCGGCCTCTTCTCGCCCGGCGCGGCAGAGGACCACGTGGTGATCTACAACCGCAGGCGCTTCGAGATTCTGGCCCGGGATTTCGGGCTGGAATTGGAGCGTTACCAGCGATTTCAGTGCGGCTGCAACCAACTGGCCGTGCTCCGGCGCAAAGCGCCGGACCCGCCGCCGGAAGCGCGCCCATGACCCCGCAGATCAGCGTGATTATCCCCTCGTACAATCCCGATGGAACCCTGCTCGAACGCCTTTACCGGTCGCTGCTGGCGCAACACTTCGCAGATTTTGAGGCAATCCTGGTGGATGACGGGTCCGACCGCGCCGACTACGGCTTCATTGCCGACCCACGCTTCCGAATCCTGCGCCAACCGCAGCATCGCGGCCCCGCCGCATGCCGCAACACCGGCGCGGCGGCCGCCCAAAGCCCATATCTCTTCTTTACCGACACAGACTGCGAACTGCACCCCGACACCCTCGCGCACACCATCCGCATAATCGCCGATGAAGACGCCATCGCCGGCAACACGATCACGCGGGTGGAAACGCGCTTCGGCCGCGCCGTCGCCCTGCTGGGGTTTCCCGGCGGCGGCATCCTCGGCTTTGACCGCGTGTGGCGCGTGGACCCCGACGGCCGCGCCTACAGTTTCAGCAGTTGCAACCTCGCGATCAAACGCAACGTCTTCGACGCGATGGGGCGCTTCGACGAGAGTTTCCCCGTCGCTGGCGGCGAAGACACCGTGCTCGCGCGGCGCATGGTCGAGGCGGGCCGCCGCATCCGCTATCTGCCCGAACAAATCGTGTACCACGTGGAGAAGCGCCGCCTGCGCGATTTCATCAGATGGCAGGTCACGCGCGGACGCGGGAATTACCACATCCACCGGAAGGTGGGGCGCGTCGGCGGCTATCTGCGCCTGCGCGTGTGGACCTTCAAGAACAGCCTGCTGCAAGCGGGGCCGGTCTATGCCCCAATCGTGATTGCGCTCATCGCGCTCTCCGTGCTGCTCCAGACCCGGGGCTATCGCCAGGAACGCAAACGCGCCGCAAAATAACCCAGAAAGGGGAAATGCGGAATGCGGAATCCGGAGTGCGGAATGCGGAATCCGGAGTGCGGAATGCGGAGTGAGGAATGCGGAGTGCGGAATGCGGAGTGCGGAATGCGGAATGCGG
>CAZLII010000410.1:0-4735 GCA_964559065.1 uncultured Nitrospirales bacterium
AAGGGTGATATCAACTGCGAATTCCTCATATTTCCCTTTGGTCGTCTTCTGCGGGCCGTATTCGATCAGCCGCGCCGCGTGCGGGCCTTTTTGCCCGTCCGGCAACGCCTCCAGCCCCGCCAACTGACGGTGGTTCAGCGTCATGCCGCGCGCCGTAGCCGCCGCGTGAACCGAATATGCCCACTGCCCGCCTTTCTCGTCCGCCGCCAACGTACTGAGCCGGATGGAGAGCCGGTACCTGTGCCCCGGCGTCAGCCCAAGAAAGTCCCGCATCACGCCCGAAGCGCCCGATTTGTCGCCTCGGATGATCTGGTAAAACGGCTTCGAGTAGGGTTTCTTGAGTGGATTGTAAAAGCGATTTTCGTCGTTGCCCGTCAGGTGTTGTCGGATACCCATGGCAACGTTTTCACCGCCGCGACCCCCGGCGGTGTACGCCGTCCAATTCGGCGCAGTGCCCGCAGAAAAAGGAATGCCCAACAATTCTTCTTGAACATTGTGGCGCACATAAATGCCCGCCGCATTTGATGGGATGCCATCCACAGCGCCGAAGACCCACACATCCAGTCCGGATAACATGACGCTATGGTCTTCCGGCCTCCACCACCACTGTTCGACAAAGTCCAGTATCCATTCTTCGTCGCTTCCGGAGATTTTAAGTGTCTCTTGTTTCACGTTATTCTCCCATTTCAGAAGCACCCAAATATAATCATATCCCCCTGGCGCGTTTCGCCACCGAAAAACGATGCGCTTATTGCTCGCATCATAGTTTGCCGTCATCGAACGCGGCGCTTGTGGAATGCCCAACCCCGTCTCTGTTCCCGCAAGGATATAATTAGCGCAATCGCCAATCAGCCCAAGCAGAGAACCGTCCGATGATGTGATCAAATCACGGCTGGGCGGATGCGGCCCACGACGCTTTGACTCGTTGATAACTTCCGCCAGACGCTGCGCTACACTGGAAGCCGGCTCATTCGGCGTCGTGTCCATGATTACGAATCTGGGGTTGCGGTTGAGCGCGTCGGCGAGGATCAAGTATCCCCCCGATGCGAATCCCTTCAATTCAATGTCGCAAGTGGCTATTCTCATTTGCGCTGCCGAACAATTCATCCACAACAAACCCGCGGCGAAAACGACAAGACCGCTTTTCCTGCACCATTTCTGACGCATGATGTCTTTCTCCCATCTCTTTTAGTTTACCCGAATTTTGGGAAACAATCCAGGGTAAACTACAAGAATTCATAAGTGCAGGGTGGGTGAAATGGAGTGAAGCGGAGTGGAACCCACCCTTTGTCTGACCTGCAAGGCTATACTTCCGGTGTGCCGTCGCGGGTCCAAACTGTAAGGTTGGTCAGATCGCCCTTGCGGACAAAGACGAGGCTGCCAAGCAGATAGCCCACCACGAACATGATGATGTTGCCGAAGATGCCGGCGTAGTAGGTGTCCATCGGCTTAACGAACCACGACGCGAATCCCTGCGGGAAGCCCATCATCAGCACGCGCGCTTCCGTAATCCACCCCATTTCCAAGGATGCAATCCACAGGGAGAAGAGAACCGTAAACACGATGCCGACGCCGACGGCGCGCGCGTCGCCGCGCTTGGTGAGAAAGCCCAGGGAATAAAGCCCCAGAAGGCCGCCGGCGGTGACCGCGCCGATCTTGGCGCCGGTGTCCTGCATGGTCTTGCTGTCCGCAATCATCAAGAGCATCGCGCCGCCGATCATGACAGTGGAAGCGCCCAGGGCGATCAATTTCGCGGCGACAACGTAATGCGTGTCGGACTTGTCTTTCATCACGTGGCGGCGGTAGATGTCCACGATGCCGATGGCGGACACGGCGTTGATGCTGGAAGAGAGGGAAGACATTGCGGCGGCGAGCACGCCCGCAATCACCAGTCCCGACATGCCGGGCGGCAGATAGTGCACCACGAAGTACGGCAGAATCTGGTCGGCCTTCATGGTCCCGTCAAGCATCGCTTGAGCCTCCGGCGTCGGATGTGCCTGGAAGAACACGTAGAGGCTGGTGCCCAGGAACATAAAGAATCCCCACGTGGGCACGCTGCATACGCAGCAAATCCAGATGGCCTTGCGCGCTTCGGTCGGCGATGCGGAGGCGCAGAACCGCTGGATCACGTTCTGGTTGCTGCTGTATTCCGTCATCCAGCCCGTCAACCCCACCAGCAGCATCATGATCACCGTTTTCTCCGTCAGGGCGAAGCCCCACGGCGCGCGCTCCAATTCGCCCGTGGCCCTATTCAAGTCGCCGAGCATGAACTTGCCGTCGCGCATGGCCACGGAGAAGATTTCGCCAAAGCCGCCATCCAATTTGAAGACGATGACCAACAGGCATACCAGGCCGCCGCCCCAGAGCAGGAAGGACTGGATGAAATCGGTCCACAATACCGCCTTGATGCCGCCCGTAATCGTGTAGAAGGCGGTGACTACGCCGCCGATCAGGATGCAGACCATCGGGTCCAGGCGGCTCATCTCATAGACCAGCAGGGAGACCAGATAGAGCACGAGGCTGAGGCGGATGAGTTGCCCCACCACGAACATGGACGCCGCATACAACCGGACGCCGGGACCAAAGCGGCCCTCAAGATATTCAAACGCGGAGATAATCCGCGCCTTACGATAAAATGGTAGAAAAATGTACGAACACAGCAACACGCCCAGCGGCAGCATCAGGCAGGGCACAAAACGAATGTACGCCGTCTTGTAGGCGTCGGCGGGATAGGCCATGAATGTTACCGAACTGATGGACGTCGCGAACATGGACAGGCCCACCAGCCATCCCGAAAACGACCGGCTGCCGAGAAAATAGCCTTCCGTGGTCCTGCCGCTACGCGCGCAAAGTGGCCCGATTGACGCCATGGCGATCATGTACAACACCAGAATTATCCAGTCAATGGGCTGAAAACCGATCATGGCGCAATCACTCCGTTGTAATTGGCGTGGAATGAAACAGGACGCCTAAGCCTACCAGCATTCCCCGGGGTGTTCAAGGCCCAAAAACCAGGCGGCGAGGGAACCGAATCCGTGAAACGGGGATAGATATCGCGCGGTCAAAGGCGCGGATGATATACTTGGCCTTGTCATTGCCGCCGGCCGGCGTTGCGCCCTTCCCGGAGACCATCACTCCGGGAGCGCCATAGCAAGGGACGCGCCGCATCGGGAACGATTACCAAGGGACCGGCCTCATTATTGGGCCGTTGCGTGAATAACAAATGAAACAGAAGGTCTCGCTGCTACTGCGCATCAAGAACAATTTCCGGATGTATTCCATCCGGGGATTGCTGGTGTTGGTGCCCCTTGGCGTGACCGTCTATGTGCTGATCATCTGCTATAACTTCACCGCCGCGCATCTGGTGCCGTTCGTCAAAAAATACTGGCTTCCCATGCCGGAATATGCGGTGATCGCGCTGTCGGTGTTTCTGTTCCTGTCCATGCTGTATATCATTGGCGTGGTGGCGGCGGCCGTCGTGGGCAGGCGGCTGATCGCCGTGGTGGATGCGCTGTTGCATCGCATTCCGCTGGTGAAGACGGTGTATGGCGCGTCGAAACGACTGGTGCAGACGATATCGGTGCAGGACGCAGGCGCCAACTATCAGGCTGCGGTCTATGTGGATTTTCCCCGGCCCGGCGTCAAATCCATCGCGTTTGTCACGGGCATGGTCCATGTTGAAGGGGAAGGGGACTGTTATAAGGTGTTTGTGCCGACCACGCCCAATCCCACCAGCGGCTACCTGGAAGTGCTGAATCCCAAGTTCGTATATCATACGGACCTTTCCGTGGAGGATGCCGTGAAGATGCTGATGTCGGCGGGAATCATTGCGCCGCCTGAGTTGGTCATGACCCCTGCTGTGGAAGCAATGGCCGCGTCCACGGCGAGACAACTGGAAAATCAACATTCCGGCGGACAACCGGGATAAGGGGTGTGTGACGGAGAGTCCATGGCGAAAAAACGAGCGAAGAAGAAAAAGGAAAAGAAACCCGGGCTGTGGGCGTTGTTAAAGCAAACCATCCGCAGCAGGCTGATTTCCGGCTTCGTGGTGATCGTTCCCTTGGGCATCACCGCGCTCGTGGTCAATTTTCTTTATAATTTCACAGTCGGCAGAATCAGCCGCTACACCGGCATATGGTTTGGACGTCTCCCCGACTACGCCATTCCGCTGGTCTCCATCGTCCTCTTTTTCGCCCTGCTGTATGTCGTCGGCGTGGTGGCCACAGCCGTTGTGGGCCGCCGCCTTATCGGTCTGGCGGAGGCCATCATCCAGCGGATTCCCCTGGTGGCGACGGTGTATGGGTCCACCAAGCAGATCGTGGAGACGGTGTCCTTCCAGACCGGCGACAACAACATGAAAGCGGCGGTCTTCGTGGAGTTCCCCTATCCGGGTATGCGGGCCGTGGGGTTTCTCACGGGAACCATTCGCGACCCTGAAGGCCGGTTGTTTTACAAAATATTCATGCCCACTGCGCCCAACATCTCCGTGGGCTTGTATCTGCTGTGCAAACCGGAAGACGTGCTCCAGTGCCAGATGAGCGTGGAGGAAGCGGTGCGGATGGTGGTGTCGGTGGGGATTATCTCGCCGGATCGCTTCACGGTCACCCGGATGTCCGAATTGCAGTCGCCGGAAGCGCCCAAGAAGATTCCGCAGAAGGCAAAGGCCTGATAGTATTTTTCTAACATTTTAGCCGACTGAAGTAATCACTATGCATAACCCTGTCATTGCGAGCGA
>CAZLII010000411.1:0-4726 GCA_964559065.1 uncultured Nitrospirales bacterium
TGACATTTCGGCTGAGTCATAACGACAGAACAGGAGCAGCGCCATGAAACAGGAAATGAATCGTCGGGCTTTTCTGGGGCGTTCCGCCCAGGCGGCGGCAGGAGCGACACTGCTCGCCGGGGCGCGCCGCGCGCGCGCGGACCAGGCGAACGACAAGATCGTCATGGGCGTCATCGGGCTGGGCGGGCGCGGGCGCGACCTGTGCCGCAATTTCGCGCGCATTCCCGGGGTGGAGGTCGCCTATGTCTGCGATGTGGACGAGCAGGGCCGCATCGGCGCGTTCCCCGACCAGATGGAGCGCCAGCAGAACCATCCGGTCAAGGCCGTGACGGACATGCGCCGCATCTTCGATGACAAGGACGTGGACGCGGTGACCGTCGCCACCTGCGATCACTGGCATGCGCTGGCGACGATCTGGGCATGCCAGGCGGGCAAGGACGTCTATGTGGAGAAGACGCCCGCCATCAACGTCTTCGAGGGCCGCAAGATGGTCGAGGCGGCGCGGAAATACCAGCGTATCGTGCAGGTCGGTCTGCAGAACCGCAGCGCGGAATATGTCTGGAAAGCGCGCGACTACATCCAGAGCGGCCGTTTGGGCGACGTGCATCTTGTCAAAATCTATAACCTGAAAAACGGCATGCCCTTCAAGTGCCCCCCGGACAGTGAAACGCCGCCCGGCGTTGATTACGACATGTATCTCGGCCCCGCGCCCAGCCGCCCCTTCAATCGCGGCCATTTCCACGACGGCTGGCTGTGCTTCTGGGCCTATTCCGGGGGCGACATGGGTGGCGACGGCATCCACCAGATTGACATCGCGCGCATGATCCTCGGCGATCCGCCACACCCCAAAGCGGTCCACGGATGCGGCGGCAACCTCGCCTTTCAGGATGACCGGGAAGTGCCGGACACCCAAGTCGTCACGTTTGAATACGACCGGCGTGTCATGACCTTTGAACTGACGCAATGGGCGCCGTATATGATCAAGGTCCCGCCCGAAGTCCGCGACAATGATTTGTTTCCGGTCTGGCCAACGTGTTCCACGCGCATCGAGGTGTACGGCACGAGGGGGCTTATGCAACTCGCCCGCCATGGCGGCGGCTGGCAGGTCATCACCAGGGGCGACGGGACCATCGGCGCGCAGGAATACGGCCGGCAGACGACCCTGGAACATCAGGCCAATTTCATTGACTGCGTGCGCAGTCGCGCCCTCCCCCACGCCGATATTGAAGCGGGGCATCACAGCGCCTCGCTGATGTGCCTGGGCAATCTCGCGGTGCGCCTGGGCGGGCGCCGTGTGATTTTTGATGGCCTCGCCGAGGGCATCTCCGGCGACCCTGAGGCCGATGCGCTTCTGACCCGTCCCTACCGGGAGCCTTACGTTGTCCGCGAGCAGGTGTAGCGGCGCGTCGGGCGCAGCAGCCAACTGCAAGAAAGGACAGGAAGAAGACACGGGAAAAGGGTTGAGAATAGGATGAAAAGGACCTATAAGACCAATAGGACCAATAGGACCTGAAGGAAATGTAAACCTATAAGCGACACAAGGTTTATTTAAAGATCTCGTAGCCTTTACGTTTCTTATAATGTGGATACTTGTTGCGCGTATCGTCCTATAAGTCCTGTTGGTCCTATAGGTCCTATTGAATGCAGGCAAAGCCCCTGCACTGTCTCTTGAATGATTTTGCAGGAACAATTCACACATAAGAACAAACCCGGCGGCCGTGCACTTGCAGCGACATCCCCATTGTTGCGGGTGCATCGGTTGCAGACGCGTTTCTACACGCGGGGCGGCGTGGTGCGGGCGGTGGAGGATTTGTCGTTTGCGGTGGATGCGGGGGAAACGCTGGGGATCGTCGGCGAGTCGGGTTCCGGCAAGTCGGTGGCGATGTATTCCCTGTTGGGGTTGATTCCATCGCCGCCGGGCCGGGTGGACCGGGGCGAGGCATTGTTTGAGGGCCGCGACCTGCTGCGCCAACCGGAGCGCGCGCTGCGCGCGATTCGCGGCAAGGAAATCTCCATGATCTTCCAGGACCCCATGACGGCGCTGAACCCCTACCTGCGCGTCGGTGTCCAGGTGATGGAGCCGCTGCGGATTCACGAGGGGATGCGGGCCGGCGAGGCGCGCGGGCGCGCAGCGGACGCGCTGGCCTCCGTGGGCATCCAGGATGCGCGGCGGCGCATGGCGATGTATCCGCACGAATTCTCCGGCGGCATGCGGCAGCGCGTGATGATCGCGATGGCGCTGATCACGCGGCCGCGCCTGCTGATCGCGGACGAGCCGACGACGGCGCTGGATGTGACGGTACAGGCGCAGATTCTCGCGCTGATCAAAAAACAACAGGCGGAACTGGGCATGGCGGTGTTGCTGATCACGCACGACATGGGCGTGATCGCCGAGGCGTGCGACCGGGTATTGGTCATGTACGCGGGGCTTGTGATGGAATCCGGACCGGCGCGCGGCATTTTCCGGAAACCGCTCCACCCCTATACGCGCGCGCTGATGCGGTCGCGTCCCGCGCTGCACGGTTCCGGCGGGGAACTCTACGCCATTCCGGGACTGCCGCCCGACCTGATCACGCCGATGACGGGCTGTCCCTTCGCCCCGCGTTGCGAGCACGCCCGCGACCTCTGCCGCGAAGCGGCGGGTGAACTGCGTGAATTTGAGGCGGGACATCACACGGCATGCGTTCGCGTGATTGCGGGGGAACTATGAGCGACGCCATCCTGAGCGTGGACGCCCTGAAAACGCATTTCCCGGTGCGTCGCGGCGTGGTGAAGGCAGTGGACGACGTTACATTGCGATTGGAGACCGGGGAAACGCTGGGGCTGGTGGGGGAGTCCGGGTGCGGCAAGTCCACGCTGGCGCGGACAATCGTGCGGCTGGAGCGGCCCACATCCGGAAGTGTTGTTTTTGAGGGTACACGGCTGGACCAACTGGAAGGCGAGGCCCTGCGGCGCCTGCGCCCGCATTTGCAGATGATCTTTCAGGACCCCTATGCGTCGCTGAACCCACGGCGCACGGTCTTCGATGCCATCGCGGAACCGATGATCGCGCACCGGATGACCCCGCGCCGGGATGTGGCGGCGGCGGTCTTTGCGCTGATGGAGCAAGTGGGGCTTGCGCGGCGCTATGCGCGGAAATATCCGCATGAATTCTCCGGCGGCCAGCGACAGCGCATCGCCATTGCGCGGGCGTTGTCACTGCGGCCGCGCCTGCTGCTGGCGGATGAACCGGTCTCGGCGCTCGATGTATCGGTGCAGGCGCAGATACTGAACCTGCTGATGCGCCTGCGCGCCGAATACAACCTCAGCATGGTGCTGATTTCCCACGATCTGGCCGTCGTCCGGCACATGGCGCGCCGCATCGCGGTGATGTACCTGGGGAAAATCGTGGAGATCGGCCCGGCGGATGACGTGTTCCATCATCCCCGACATCCCTACTCCCGCGCCCTGGTCAGCGCGATCCCCCTCGTTGATGCCGACGCGGAACAGCGCCGCACCCGGATTATGCTCGCCGGCGACCCGCCTTCTCCCCTCAATCCGCCGCAGGGCTGCGCGTTTCACCCCCGATGCCCCTATGCCGCCGACGAATGCGCGCAACAAGTGCCGGCATTGCGGGCCTGCAGCGCGGAACAGGAAGCGGCCTGCATCCGGCTGGATGCCATCGGCAATGGTTCATGACATCCGGCGTGCGCGTTATTTCATCGGCGCGTAGTTTTTCCGGACCGCTTCGTGCAGGCGTTCCGCGAGTTCCTGCCGGTCATCGCCGAACAGGGGTTCTTCGCCGAAATACACGGTTGCGGTGCAGCCGCGATGGCTGAGGAAGCGGAACAAGTGCTGGAAGAATGGTTCCGGACGCCACCATGCGACGATGCGGGTCGCCGGAGGGGAACCTTCCGGGGTTTCGTAGCAAATCGTGGCGTAATGCACCGGAATTTTGTTCGCCACCGCCGGCTCAATCAGGGATGACTTGAAGGGTTCCACATCCTGCCCGCAGAAAATCCGGCTCTCCGGAAATATCGCGAGACCGTCGCCCATTTTCAGCGTGTGCGCGATGAGTTTGTTCACGCGCACCGTGTCGCGTTTGTCTTTGCGATCGATGAATATGATATAGAGGGACTTGGCCATAAAACCCAGAATGGGCCAATACTGCACATCCTCGCGCGATACGAAGATACAGCCGGTCTGATGTCCGATCACCAGCATGTCCAGGTAACTGAGATGATTCGCCACGAGAAACATCGGCGGTTTGGGCGGGGTGCCGTGCGCAATGACGCGCACGCCGGCAATCAGCGCAAAACTGCGCGCCCACAGGCGAAGCAGGGTGCGCCGCAGGCGCCGGTCCAATGCTTCACTGTAAAGCGCGGTCGGCCAAATCAGCAGCCGCAGGAGGTACAACACCGGCGTCATGACGCCGAAGATGATCAGGAATCGTGTCCATCGCTTGATGAATTGCATAAGTTCGCCTGTCAAAGAATAGATGTTTCCGTTGTGGCCGGTCTCTCTTTTCTCAGTTGTGGCCGGTCTCCCAATTGTTGTGGCCGGTCTCCCAATTGTTGTGGCCGGTCTCCCGACCGCGCCACAAGACCGACCGAAGGTCTCCCAACCACTATCATCACATACTTGGAGACCTGCGGTCTATTGTGATCCTCCCTTTTCCCGTCATTGCGAGCAGAGCGAAGCGGTACAACGCGCGGCTGAACGCAGCAATCTTACACAGATAACAAGG
>CAZLII010000412.1:0-260 GCA_964559065.1 uncultured Nitrospirales bacterium
GCGCCCTGCGCGTCCACCGCGAAGACCCTTCCTTCTATCGCCAACTCACGCGCATGATATACGGGGTGCTGTGTTTTTCACTGCTGTTCACCTTGCTGGGGACCATTCTCGGCGGCATCTGGGCCAACGAGAGTTGGGGACGCTTCTGGGGCTGGGACCCCAAGGAGAATGGCGCGTTGATGATCGTGTTGTGGCAACTGGCTATCTTTCATGCCCGGTATGGAGGATACCTCAAGGACTTCGGAATCTCGCTGGCGGCG
>CAZLII010000412.1:270-4715 GCA_964559065.1 uncultured Nitrospirales bacterium
CAAGGTCTTGGCGTTGGCGTGGATTCGGTTGGCAATCTCGCTGGCGGCGATCTTCAGCGGGGTGATTACCGCATTTGCCTGGTTTGGCGTGAATCTGCTGGGCGTGGGTTTGCACAGTTACGGGTTTTCCAGCGGCACCTACGGCATCCTGTTGGCGTTCTATCTTTCCCAGGGCATGGTCCTGTTGCTTGGCGCAGCGGTGTGGACATGGGAGGACAAGACGGGGCTGGGATGGAAAATCAGCGCGGAGATTGACAGGGCCGTGGAACAATAAACGCATCGGCGGGAAGTATGCCGCGCGGACAGGAAGAGGAGATTGCTCCTATGCATAACCGTTGGTTGGGTGTGATCATCACATTGTTTGGCCGCAACTGGATAACCCTGTTTGGGGCGGCATTGACCACGGCAAGCGCCATTTGCATTATCGGCTTTCTTCTGTTGGGTTTCACTGACTCGGAAGCCTCCCCATATCTTGATATTATGGCGCTGCTGATTCTTCCGGGGGTCTTTATTACCGGGTTGGTTGTGATTCCCGTTGGCGCGTGGTGGGATTACCGGCGCAGGCGCCGTGCAGGCGAAACAGCGCCCCCCGCCGCTGCGCATTTCCCTGTTATTGACCTGAATAATCCCAATACGCGGCGGGCGGCTTTTCTCGTGACTGTCCTGACGGCGGTCAATCTCCTGATCATCTCCACCGTGACCTATCATGGCGTCCATTTCATGGACTCGGTGACGTTTTGCGGCACCGTTTGCCACACGGTGATGGAGCCGGAATATACCGCCTACATGGGATCCCCGCACTCCCGCGTCAAATGCGTGGAATGCCACATCGGCCCCGGCGCGCCGTGGTTCGTGCGCGCCAAACTCTCCGGGCTGGGCCAAGTCATCGCAGTCACCTTCGGCACCTACCATCGTCCCATTCCGACCCCGGTGGAGAACCTGCGCCCCTCGCAGGACACCTGCGAGCAGTGCCATTGGCCGGAGAAATTCACCGGCGACCGCGTCAGGGTGATCTCCAAATTCCTCGAAGACGAGGAGAATACGCCGACCAAGACAGTCCTGTTGATGCACATCGGCGGCGGGGCCAGCGAACGCCACGGCATTCACAGTTGGCACATTGACCCGGACATTCACACCACCTACATCCCGGCGGATGAGAGCCGCCAGGAGATCGCCTATGTCCGCGTCGAAAAAAGCGACGGCACGGTGCAGGAATTCAAGGCCAAAGACGCTGAGATTCCCGCTGGCAAGGAACGCGTCATGGACTGCATTGACTGTCACAACCGGCCCACGCATATTTTCCAAATGCCCGACGAGGCCGTGGATGAGGCGCTGGCCAAGCGGCGTATTGACCGGTCCATCCCATACATCAAGAAGGTGGGGACCGAGGCTCTCGTCGAGGCGAAGGGAGATAAAGAAGACCTTGAGCATATTGTTGAGCACGTGCAATCGTACTACCGTGAGAATTACCCGGATTTCTATGCGGCCGAAAAGGCAAAAGTGGACGAGGCAACGGACGAACTGGTCCGAATATACAAGAGAAACGTCTTTCCGGACATGAAAGTCTCTTGGGGAACCTATCCCAACAACATCGGCCATTTGCACTGGCCCGGATGCACGCGCTGCCATGATGATTCCCTGGTCACAGAAACAGGCGAGACCATCAGCGGCGACTGTTCAATCTGCCATACCGTTCTTGCCTGGGACGAAACGGAGCCGAAAATTCTGGAGGAGTTGCAGATACAGTGACCCAGCAGAATCGCCGTCCGCATGCAGGATGGGGGCGGGTTCGCCGGGGAAGAATACGCAGACCGTTGACAGCAATTCCGTAGTTTTTCCCGATGTCTTGCGGCCTGTTTCACCATATTCTTTTTATCGTGGTCATTATCCGAAAAAAATGAGATGCACTGAATCCAAGACGGGAGGAGGAAGTATGAAATCACATGACCGCTTCATAAGAAAGGGATTGTTCACGCTGTCGGCCATCTTGGTGGTGCTGGGCATGGCAGGCTGCCCGCCGCCCTCACAAGTGACGGTGACGGTGATCCCGGCCTATGCGGTAGTGGGCGCAGGTCAGACCATTGAACTCTTCGCCGAATCAACCTCGATTGCGGACACAGCGTTCACGTGGATATCCAGCAACGAGGCGGTCGCGCGCGTGGAAGTCGCGAAAAGCGCCTCGGTAATCCTGCGGGCGCTCAGTCCCGGAACGGCCACGATTCAGGCCACCGGGAATGTCAGCGGCGCTGTCGGCAAAGCGGTGATTTCCGTGCCGACCGATCCCGGAGAGGGCGAAGGCGAGGGCGAAGGTGAAGGAGAGGAAACTGAACCGGAGATTCCCGCATTGGCGCCAGGCCTCAATATCACTATTCATTCGGTGAGTATCCCGGCGGACTTGAGACCGGTGGTGCATTTTGAGGCGACAGATAATTGGGGCAAGCCCCTCACGCTGGGCGAATTCACCGACTTACGCTTTGTGCTGGCATATCTCAACAATAATCCCGTCAGCCCCCATTACACGAGTTATATTGTCAACAGGTTTAATCAGGCAACCTTTGACGGCGCCCTGATCAACGGCGCAACGAGAAATCCCGACGGTTCATTCACATACAAGTTTCAAAGCGCCCTGCCGGCAACGTACAACCCGGCGGCCACACATCAAGTGGCGGGGCAATTCCAACGGCGGCATGTCATCACCAACCTGCTTTACAAGGCCAATGCTGTGAGCACGTTCCGGCCTGACGGTCAGCCGGTGACCCAGACCCGGGAGATCTCGGCGACGGCGGTCTGCAACTCCTGCCACACGCGCCTGTCTCTGCACGGCGATGTGCGGCGCGAGTTTCAGTATTGCATCGTTTGCCACAATCCCCAGAGCGTTGATCCCGACACCGGCAACACCGTGGATATGGCGGTAATGGTGCATAAGATTCACATGGGCGAGAATCTCCCCAGCGTGCAACAGGGAACCCCGTATCACATTATCGGTTTTCAGAACAGCGTTCACGACTATTCCACCGTCCGCTTCCCCCAGGATGTGCGCAATTGCACCACGTGCCATCGCGACGCCCCGCATGCGGACGCCTATCTGACGCGGCCAACCCGGGCCGCCTGCGGTTCCTGTCATGACCGGACCTGGTTCGGCAATCCCGGGGCAACGCCCGCCGGGTACCACAACCATCCCTTCGACTTCGAGCAACCCGACGACAGCCTGTGTTCCACATGTCACCGGCCCACCGCTCCGGCGGTGGCCCCGATACTGGAATCGCACGGCATCGAAGCGGATCGAGGCCCAGGGCTGGCGCTGGATATCACCAACGTCACTGCGGATATGGTCGAAGACGGCTTTGCGATAAGCATTGAATTCAGCGCCGTGGACGGCGACGGATTTCCAATAGCGGATCTGGCGGCGTTTAATGTTCAGGCAGGCGCCCTGCTGGCATGGCCTGCCCCCGAATTTCAGTTCCACATCGCGGAGACCTTCGTAGGCTCCGGGCCGGTCTCTACGCGGCTGACCAACCTCGGCGGCGGGTTCTACAACTACACCTTCGGCGCCAGGGCGCCGGACCCCGGCGTCACATACGCCGTAGCGTTGCAGGGACGAGTTCGGTTCATGCTTGGCGATACGCAGTACCAGCAAGGGACCATGACCAACGGTTATACCGTCTTCACGGTGGACGGAAGCGAACCTGTCCCGCGGCGCGACGTGGTGGATGGGAACCGCTGCAATCA
The DNA here is from genome assembly GCA_964559065.1 of uncultured Nitrospirales bacterium. GTDB lineage: Bacteria > Hydrogenedentota > Hydrogenedentia > Hydrogenedentales > CAILVY01 > CALEDJ01. Next base: position 4,000 of record CAZLII010000412.1, read on the forward strand.
ATGCCACGGCGAGGTTCGTGGGCACGGCGAGCAGCGCGTCGGCGTCGAGGTATGCCTGATGTGCCATCGCACCAACCAGACGGATATCGCGCGCCGAGACGACGGCACCCCGCTCCGCCAGCGCGCGGACACGGCCACGGTGAACTTCAAAGACATGATTCACCGCATCCACACCGGCGAAAACCTCACCATGCCCTACACCGTCATTGGTTTCGGCGGCGTGGCGCATGATTTCACCCATGTGCGTTTCCCGGGCGACCGGCGACAGTGCACCATTTGCCATCTTGAGGGGACCTACGGCGTACCCGTGGCGGAAGAGGCCCTGCCCACCATAATTGACAACACGTTGTCCGTAACGGAAATCCTGCCCGAACGGGCCGCATGCACTTCGTGCCACGATCATCCGATCACGAATATCCACGCAATCCTGATGTCGGATACTGCAAACGGCGTGGAATCGTGCGCGGTATGCCATGGCCAAGGGAGAGAGTGGGCCGTGCAGACCATCCATAATCTTGGGCCCTGAGCCGGCGACATATCGGATACGTTCGACAGGGCGCGCAAGCAGGTGATGCTTGCGCGCCCCTGCTGTTCGCCAAGAACGTCCCAGGGGGTGGTGTTTCTATTTCGGGCCATTCTGCAAAGTGGTCAGGCGAGACGCCTGAGCCAAAGTTCTGGAGTACAGGGTTCAGCCTGCGGGCAGGCGAGACGCCTGG
>CAZLII010000413.1:0-4712 GCA_964559065.1 uncultured Nitrospirales bacterium
AACCTATGAACCTTTCATGCAGCGTCATTTGGAATACGGTGATGTGCCGGATGAAGGGGAGAACATTACGGTGGAAGGGCCGATGCCGTTGGGTGAGTTTCTGCAACTCATCAACATGGCCACCGACTGGGATATTCTGGTCACACAGGAGGCGCTCGGCGCGCAACTCCAATTCTGGATCAACGACAAAAAACCAAGTGAGGCGCTGGAAATCCTCAAATTTCATGATATCTACTACGAATGGAATCCGGAAACGCTCTTTTTATATGTCATGACCAAGGATGAATGGCTGAAGAAGACCTACGGCGACACCAAGCCGCATGAGTTCAAGGCCCAGTACGCCGATGTGACATACATCGAGTCCATTCTCTCCTCGCTGCTTTCCGGCGTGGGAAGAATTATCACTGACCAGCGCACGGGGCATATTTATGTGTGGGATACGCAGGACAACCTGGAGCAGATGATCAAGACCGTCGAACAGTTGGATGTGCCCCTGCAGAAGGCGGAATTCACCATCGCGTATGCCGACCTCGGTGACATAGAAAGCGTGCTCAATTCGCTGCTGACCCCGAACGGCAGCCTGCTCTCTGATCCACGGACCGCACAGGTCTTCGTGTGGGATGCGCCGGTCGCGCTGGACCAGATGCGCCTGGCAGTCTCGCGCCTTGACGTACCGGTCGAGTCGCGAAAGTTCGAGATCGCGCATGTCAATGCCGAAGATGTCATAGACTCGCTGGAGGTGTTGCTTTCCGAGCGGGGCCTTATCCAGGTGGACCCGCGTTACAACGCGCTGGTGGTGACGGACCTTCCGGGGCGCCTGGACCGCATTGAAGCGATGCTGGAAACACTTGACCGCGAACTGGAGACGCGCACATGGGTCGTCAAGTACGCGGACATTGATTTCATCGCCGATCAGATTCAATCGCAAATCCCCAGCGATATGGGCGAGATCGTCGTCCATGATGCGGTGCATCAGATCACGGTCACCGGCTTGCCCAGTCGGCTTGAGAAGGTGGATGACCTCATCCGGACGTGGGACATCAAGCGCCGCCAGGTGCTGATTGAAGCCTATATCGTGGAGGTGGACAGCGATGTCGAGCGCCAGTTCAACATCAACTGGTCGTATTTTGGCGCCAGCGGCGATACGCCCATCGTGTTGCATAGCGGCAGCGGCTTCAAAGACATCGCCACCGCGCCGGGAAGCGGGGAATCCATGAGCGTCGGGCAATTGCCCTACCGCGTCCCCCTCTACGGCGCACTCGAACTGGACGCTGCGGGCAATATCGTGCGCCCAATTCTGGAAAACATCTCCGGCAAGCCGGTCATCGGCGGCTTTGGCGGCAACAACCTGTCGGTCACGCTGAACTATCTGGACCGTCAGAACAAGGCGACCATCCTGTCGTCGCCTCGGGTGGTGGTGCAGGATGGGGAAGAAGCGTCTTTCGAAAACGCCACGCGCGTACCCTACATTTCGGCATCGTCCGCCTATCCGCAATATGGCACGGGCACGGGCACCGGCACGACAGACCCGTATTACCGATATAGTTATTACAGCAATATGAATAGAGTGGAATTCATTGACGTGGGCACCATCCTCGCCGTGCTCCCGCGTATCACCGAAGACCTGAACATCCTGTTGGACATCAGCGCCGAGGACAGCACTTACAAAGACAAGGAGATCAAGGCCTACGACCAGACCTCCACCGTGCCGGAGAAGACGGTCCGGCAGGCGCAGACCCAATTGCGGGTGCACAGCGGCGACACCGTGGTGCTGGGCGGACTGCGGCGCAATCGCGCGGCCCATGCGATGACCAAGACGCCGCTGCTTGGCGACATTCCGTTGTTCGGACGCCTGTTCCGCAATCCCAGCCGAAGCGCCAGCCACAGCAGCCTGTTGATTTTCATCACCACAACCATCGTGGACGAGTTTACGCACCCGGAGGTGGAAATACTGGCGGGCACGGTGGACAAGATCGCCGAGATCACCCGGCGCAACGAAAAGAGTCTCTGGGGACGGATGCACGACAGGCTGCCCCCCGGCATGCAGGAGACGCTCCCGGGCGGCCGCAGGGAAATCAGCCTGTCCATCGGCCAAACCGGCAGCATCTACTCCGAAGGCAATCGGATGACGCTGGAAGAAATCGCCTCGGAATTCCACGCGCAGAAGCATCCCGATCGCGTGTTGGTGGTCATCCGCAAACATCCCCGCGCGCCGCAGGAGGTCGTCATGGAGGTCACGGAAGCGGCGATGGAGGCCGAATTGCGGGTGGAATTCGACGACCGCGTGCCGCCCGTGATATCGAATTACGGAGAGTCGGCCCGGCGCGTGGACCCCATCGAGTCGGTGAGCCGACCGGAGCCATCTGTGGAGTTTACCGCGGCCACAGACGCGCCCGCGCCATAGGCAGAATTCCCCCAAAAAAAGACCGAAGGCGCTGTCGGAAACACGACAGCGCCTTCTTTCTTGAAAAAGAAATGCGTCTCAGCCCGCGGCCGTCTTGCGGCTGCCGCGCGGCGCTTTCACAAATTTGCCCGCCTTGATATAGCGCGTGCAGACGCGCACGCGCTTGACCCGGCCGTTCTCGTCCAGCACGCGGATGCGCTGTATATTCGGCTTCCAGCGGCGCTTGGTGATGCCCGTGACGTTCTGCCCGATGCCGCCTTCACGCTTGGCCTTGCCGCGACGGACCACCCGATGGCCGACCTGCGGCCGCTTGCCGCTGTATTGACATACTCTTGCCATGACGCTCTCCTGGGGAAACCTTGGGTTCGTTACGCGAAGCGTGTTACACTCCCGAACCGGAAGTCACAGCAATATAGCATACGTTCAAAAAGATGTCAAATTGGAAACATTTTAACCGTCCGAAGCAGATGTGTAGAGATGGCGCCTTTCTTTCGACTGCGCTGGCTTGCCACCGCTTTTATGGCGTCCAGGCGTGGCGCCCAGGCTGACTTGGACGCCCGGGCGGCGAGCCGCCCAGGCTGACTTGGACGCCCGGGCGGCGAGCCGCCCAGGTGAAAGCGGTGGCAAGCCACCGCAGTCCCAAAAAGCCGAAACTTCTGATAACGAGAACGATCGTTGGCCGCCCTCCTTCATTCGGCTAAAGTGTTGATCAAGTTGAGGGCTTGCCGCGTACAATGATAAGAGGTTCGTGATGAGCAAGAAGGCTGCAACAGTTCTGGCGATTTGCATGGTGGTGGGCGGCTGCGTCCGCCTGGGCGAGGAATATCAGCCGCGCGACCTGCCGCCCGGCGCGCCAACGCCGGAAATGATTCTGCAGGACCTCGCCGCGAATGACGCCGCCATTCACACGTTTCGGGCGACGGGAACTTTTACGTTGAAATCCCCTGAACTGACCGCCACGCAATTGCTCCGGGAAAGCGCCATCCATTTCCGGACCCCGACCGACCTCTTGGTCATCGGTCGGAAATACGGCAAGCAGGTGTTTCGGTTGACCTGCGTCGGACCGCAATTCATCATCGAATTTCCCACTGAAAGACAATATTACTACCGGCCCGAAGGCGAGCGCGTGGAGGGCGTGGACGATGCCGTGTCGCCGGCGGACATTGCGCGCGAGATGTTCCTGCCCGAGGTCTGGAGCGAACTCGACCCGCGACAGGCGCGGATCACCGCCTTTGACCCGGAGCGCGGCGCGGCTGCCATGGAAGTATTGTCGGGCGGGCTGCGCAGGCGGCCGCGCCGCCGCCTGCTGCTGGAAGGCGTCCCGTGGATCGTGCGCCGCAGCGAACTGCTGGACCGCGACGGACGCATCGTCGCCGTCACCCGCAAAGACGCCTACCACGAGCAGGGCGGGGTGCGCTTCCCCACACAGGTGGAATCGGTGTTTCCCGGCCAGGATGCGCTCATGCGCTTCGACATGCGGGAACTTTTCCTCAATACGCCGATTGACGATGCGCAATTCGATATCGCCTCGCGGACGCGCTTCGTCGCCGAACGCCGTTATCAACCCATGGATGCGCCGGAACCGGAAAAGAAGAAAAGACGCCGATGAAAACCCCGCTGACCGACCTGTTTCCGGAAGAAATTGCCGCAACGCTTGATGCAAAGCCGTATCAGGGCGCGCAACTGTTCCGGTGGATTCACCAGAAACGCATCTTCGACTTTGACGCCATGAGCGATCTGCCGAAGGCGCTGCGCGCACGGCTTGTGGAGGATTTCACCGCATCGCAACTGACCCTGGAAACGGTGCGGGAATCCGAGACCACCGGCACGCGGAAGGCGCTGCTGCGCCTTCCGGACGGCGATGCTGTGGAATGCGTGCTCATCCACGACCGCGACCGCATCACGCTGTGCCTCTCGACGCAGGCGGGATGCCCCCTGAAATGCGCCTTCTGCGCCACGGGCGCGGCGGGATACCGGCGCAACCTTGACACGGGGGAGATCGTGGAGCAGGCGCTTTGGCTGTTGCGCGATGAGGACCTCGCGGGGCGCACGCCCAATATTGTGTATATGGGCATGGGCGAACCGTTCTATAATTATGACGCGGTGGTGAAGAGCATCCGCCTGATCATGCACCCGCAGGGGCTGCGCGTCGGCGCGCGCAAAATCACCGTGTCCACCGCAGGCATTGCCAAGATGATCAGGAAGCTGGGTGACGACAAGGTCAAGTTCAACCTGGCGCTGTCCCTCCATGCCGCCAACGACGAAAAGCGCAACACCATCATGCCCATCAACGACACCAACAACATCC
>CAZLII010000414.1:0-4710 GCA_964559065.1 uncultured Nitrospirales bacterium
CGGCCTGGCGGCAGCCAACTCACCGGCCTGCATGGCCTGCGCCGACATAAACCCGTGTATTGCCGGCCCTGTCCGGGACGGGCCTCCCCTTATGACCCCGCCCTGGAAGTCCCATCGCCTTTCGCGGGGTATTTGGCCTATCACCTGCCGGCACGCGAGACACCTGCGCCGGAACAACAGCGGTTCCTGTAATGCTGCCTATTGCCCCAGCACTTTGCGGCAGCATTCGTTGATCACCTTGCCGTCCGCCTGATCGCCCAATTGCTGTTTGATGATGCCGGTGAGTTTGCCTGCGTGCGTGATTTCCGGATGCTCCGCCAGATAGGCGCGAATCGCCTGTTCCACCGCTTCCGGCGCCAGTTGCCTGGGCAGGAACTCCTCCAACACGGCGATTTCCGCCTCCAAGCGGGTCACCTCCTCCGGACGGTTCACCTCCCGGTAGGTTTCGATGCTTTGCTGCCGCTTGCGCACCTCGGCGCGTAGCGCCTTCACGGCGTCTTCGTCGCTCAATTCCGCCTCTTTCGGCCCTTCCTTCTCCTTGATCAGCAAAGCCGCCTTGGCCAGTCGCAGACACTCCAGCCGGACCGTGTTCTTGTTCTTCATGGCCTGCTTGAGTGCTTCCTGCACAGCGTTCTTGATGCTCATGGCGCGCGCCTCCTTTGTTCTCCCATCAATGTAGCGCCGATGCAAACGCGATGCAAATACGATGCCACGCCCCAAAGGAAAAACAAGGAAATCAAATGAAAGAGCAAAGAAAAAGCAAAAGCATTTCGGCCGCATGGGGCCATACGCTGGCGGAAACGCAGGCGCAATGGATTGCGCGAAACAGCAAGGAGAGAAAAACGATGTATCTTGAAGAGGACCGTGAGCCGCGTGAAAACCGCAGCGCCGTCAGGATTCCCCAGTTTGTGTTTGACGAACTCAGTCACCGCGAAGGGGCCTGGTACGAAACGCCGGACGAGGTCGCCGCCGGGCTGGACTGGGGCCGTCGCAGGGCGCTGCTCATGCGGTGGGTGCGCCGGCATATGGCACGCCGCCTGACGCAGCGCGAGCGGCGCTGCATTGAGTTGTATTACCTTTTCGGTCTCAACCACCGGCAGGTGGGCGCGGCCACCGGCACTGCGGGTTCCTCCGCCTGCCGCGCCATCGCGCGCGGCCTGCGGAAACTCCGCCTCGCAGCCGAGGAAGACCCCACATGGCGGCGATGGTGGCGGCCGCGCAGGACCGCGCCGCTGCCTAGTCCGGGACGGCGGAGAGTGGGCCGGCCTTCGTGAATACCACATCCCGATGGTCGAGGCCGTCGTCCAGGACCGCGCCCGGCATCACCACGCACCGCTCCAGGCGGGCGGGCTTGACGATTTGCGCGTGGTCGCCCACGACGGTCTCGACCAATGCCACGTCCTCAGCGATGCGGCACTCCGCGCCGACCAGGTGCGTCAAGCCGCGCGCGCGCAGTTCGTGGCGGCAACAGGCGATCAAATCGCCGATGTACGTGATGTTCACGTCCCACAACACCACTTCCGCCGCGCGCACGGGATAGTCGTAGTCAATCAGGATTTGAATGGAATCCGTCAGTTCATACTCGTCGCGCATGGCCGTGCGCGGGGTGCGCCGGACGCCGTCGAAGATACGTTCGTCGAAGAGATAAATGCCGCAGCCCTTCAACGTGTTCTCCAGATAGCGCGGTTTTTCGAAGACCCGCCGCACCGCGCCGTCTTCACCCAGCACGACGCTGAAATTGCGCTTGATCGCCTCCGGGTCGGGTTCATCTTTGATCCCCAGCACCGCTGCGGGCCGGTGCGTCTCATAGGTTGTAATCATGGCGGCGAGGTTTTCCACCTCAAAAAATATATCACCGAGAAACAACACGAACGGACGGTCCACATGCCGTTCCACCTGCCCGACGGCGTGCGCCAGTCCCAGCCGTTGCTCCTGCTCCACGTAGCGCAGGCGTACACCCCACTCCGCGCCGTCGCTCATGACCCGGATGATGTGGTGTCCCAAGTGGCCGATCACCACGATGACGTCCATGACGCCCAACCCGCGCAGATGCTCCAACTGATACGCCATCAGCGGCTTGTTGCAGATCGGGACGATCGGCTTGGGCAGTTCCTCGCCGAATGGCCCCATCCGCGACCCGTGCCCCGCCGCCAGAATTACGCCCAGATAATCGCCCATACGATCCTCGCTTTCGTCAATCCTGCGCCGGTTACCCACTCATTGTGTCCCACCCCAGCGCCAAACCGCAAGTCGCAAGAAAAAACACAGATTGCCTTTGAAATTGCCACAGAAAGCGGTATGATCACACTGTGACAACAACAGTCAAGGAGACCAACGGAAATGCGCATGAGAATGACGAGCCGGATTGCTTTGTGGTTGTTGGCGGTCCTGTGTGTTGCGCTGCAAAGCGCGGCGCTGGAATCGCCCGCGGTGGGCGCGGTGATGGATGCCGTCGTCACGCGGATGTATGCGACGCTGAGCGAAGCGGAACGCGCCAATCTCGATGACGCCGCCGTACTGGCGTTTCTGACGGAGGAGGAGCGGCGGATCCTGGCGACGCAGTACTGGGGCTTCGATGTGAATATACCCGCGGACGTCTATGTGATGCGCCATGAGGAGCAGGCGGTCGCGCCGTTCTGGCTTGCCGCGTCGGGTTTCGAGAAAACCGGCATGACCGTGCGCAATGAAAATTACCGCTATGAAATCTGGCGCAAGCGCTTCGACGCCGGGCCGGTGGAACTGGGCATCAACGGCTTCGACATGCACCGCCCGCATTACTTTGTTGCGGTTGCACCCGTGGACAAAACCGCGCCGCTAACCCTGAGCAACATCGTGCCCGAAGAGCAGACGCTCCTGGAAATGCGCAACGGCGCGATGATCTACCACGACTGGACCGAACTGGTGCTGCTGGATGTGCCGGAGGCGTTGGCAGGCGGGACGCTGCTGACCACGATCCGGGGCCGCTCGCGCGAAGCGCATCTCATCGGCGCGTTCCGCGTGACGCCGTTCCCTTCGTCCGCTGCGCCGGACCATATCGCGTTGACCTGGAGCGGGGACCCCCGCACGACGCAGACCGTGCAATGGCGCGCCGCGCAGGGCGTCCAGCGCGGCGTGGTGCGTTATCGCAATGCCGAGGCGCAGAACTGGCGCGAAGCGCCCGCGGAGCGCACAATCATCCACGACCGTCTTCTGTCAAATGATCCCAAGTGTGCGCGTTTCACGGCCGTCTTGCGCGATCTGACGCCCGGTACGGCATACCGCTACATGGTCGGCCACCCCGACGAGAACGCCTGGTCGGAGGAAATCGCCTTCAACACCGCGCCGGACCGCGACACGCCGTTCACCTTTGGCTTCATGGGCGACACGCACAGTTCCCCCCACTGGGGGCGTCTGCTATCCGTCGCATTCGAACGGCATCCGGAAACCGCGTTCTATCTTCTGGGCGGCGATCTCGTGGGCACGGGGTTGTTCCGCAACCACTGGGACGAGTTCTTCGAGTATTCCACCGCCGTCTTCCGGCAGCGGCCGGTGATGCCCTGTATCGGCAACCACGATGATCAGGATGGCTTGGGCGCGGGCATGTATCTGGACCATTTCGCACTGCCCGGCAATGGACCGGCGCATGTGACGCCGGAACGGCTCTACTGCTTCGAATACGGGAACGCCTTCTTCGCCGGTCTGGACATTGACACGCCATATCACGAGCAGGCCGCGTGGCTCGACCAACGCCTCGCCGAAACCCGGGCAGACTGGAAATTCGCCATGGTCCACTTCCCGCCCTATTCGCCCACGCTGGACTACGCCGAAATCCGGCGCCATTGGGAGCCGGTCTTCAATAAACACCGCGTGGACATGGTCTTCGCCGGGCATGTGCACTACTACATGCGCAGTCACCCCATCCGCGAAGGCCGCGTTGTCGCTCCCGGCGAAGCCGGCACGGTGTATGTCATCTCCATCCCCATCCCCAACGAACAACGCCCGCGCCCGAGGCCAGACTATGTCGCTGCGTTGCTCTCCGGCACGCCCCTCTACCACACCATCCACATCGCCGGAAACCGCCTCCACTTCCGCGCTTTCGACGAAGCCGGAACCCTCCACGATGAACTCGTGATGGAGAAATAGCGCGCGTCTGTTCACGTAACGCTGCACTGGCTGCAACGCTGCGTAAATCACGAATGCGGTATGGTTCGCAGTAACCCTGCCTTTACGGGCGCAGGCGAGGGCGGCGCGCTTTCTGGGACACTACGGCCGGTATTTTGGGCTGCGTGCGGTGGACACGCGCGAACCGGGAGGACAAGATGATGGGCGGATTGTGGATGGCGGGCATGGCGGGCGCGCAGGCGATGCAGACTACGGCGCAGGTGCAAAGGGACGCCGCCGCAAGGAGTGTGGCCTATGAAGCGCGGTCCGAAGCCAACGAACTGCGCCACCAGGTGGAGCGGCTGTCGTTGTTGAATCAGGCGCTGTGGGAGTTGATTCGCGAACGTCTGAATGTCACTGACACCGATCTGGAAAAGCGGGCCATGGAAATTGATATGCGGGACGGCATTCAGGACAACAAGATCAGCGCGCGGCCCGTGCGTTGCCCCACATGCCAGCGCATTTCCAATTCCAAGCATTTCCGGTGCCTGTACTGCGGCCAGTTGTTCGAAAAGCCGGTTTTCGCAACGAAACCGGGATCAAGAAGGAACCTTTCCCCTCCGCTCTCCG
>CAZLII010000415.1:0-4707 GCA_964559065.1 uncultured Nitrospirales bacterium
AGGGCGACGCGCGGTCCCGGCAAAACAGCGCAAAGACATCAGATTATTTTGAGATGGCAAAGATGGCAGTCAATATGGCACAAGAGAAGCGGCAAGACACGCCCGCGGCGGGGCCGCTCGATCCGGCGCGCATCCGTGCGGACTTTCCCCTCCTCGCGGCCACGGTGCGCGGCAATCCCCTTGTGTACCTGGACAATGCCGCGACCACGCAAAAACCGCGCGCCGTCCTCGACGCCATCGCACGCTATTACACCGAATACAACGCAAACGTCCACCGCGGCGTGCATTATCTCAGCCAGGTCGCCACGGAAGCCTATGATGAGGCGCGGCGCAAGGCCGCCGCGTTTTTGGGCGCCACGGTGGACTGCGAAGTGATTTTCACGCGCGGCGCGACGGAATCCATCAACCTCGTCGCGCATTCCTACGGTCGGCAGCACGTGCTGCCCGGCGATGAAATCCTTATCACCGGCATGGAACATCACTCCAACATCGTGCCGTGGCAGATTCTCTGCAAGGAGTCCGGCGCGGCGCTCCGCGTCGTCCCGATTGACGACGACGGCAACCTGATCATGGAAGAATTCGACCGGCTGCTCAATGAGCGCACGCGGCTCGTGGCCGTCACCCACGTCTCCAATGCGCTCGGTACGGTGAATCCCATCCGGGACATCGCGGCAAAGACGCACGCCGTCGGCGCGGTGGTGCTGGTGGACGGCGCGCAGAGCGCCCCACACATGCCCGTGAACGTCCGAGAACTGGGCTGCGACTTCTTCGTCTGCTCCGGACACAAGATGTACGGGCCGACCGGCATCGGCCTGCTTTACGGCCGCGCGGAACTCCTGGACGCCATGCCGCCCTACCAGAGTGGCGGCGATATGATCCTCTCGGTCACTTTTGAAAAGACGATTTATGGCCGCCTGCCGAGCAAGTTTGAGGCGGGCACGCCCCACATCGAAGGCGCCATCGGTCTCGCCGCCGCCTTGGACTACCTGAACGCCCAGGGCCTTGACCGCGTGGCGGCGCATGAGCGCGGCCTGATCCGTTATGCGGAATCGGCGCTGCGCGCCGTTCCGGGACTGCGCCTCATGGGCGCGCCGCGCCAGCGCGCCGGCGTCATCGCCTTCACCATGGACGCCGCGCATCCCCACGACATCGGCCAGGTGCTCGACGAGGCGGGCGTCGCCATCCGCGCCGGACATCATTGCGCCCAGCCGGTCATGAAACGCTTCGGCGTGCCCGCCAGCGCACGCGCCTCCTTCGCCCTCTACAACACCCGCGAAGATGTTGACGCGATGGTGCAGGCGCTGCACGAAGTCAACAGGATTTTCGCCTGATGTCCGACACCCGCGCCTTATATGAGCAGGTCATCCTCGAACATAACAAAACCCCGCGCAACTTCGGGCCGCTCGACCCCTGCGACCGGAAAATGGAGGGCTTCAACCCGCTCTGCGGCGACCATTTCACCATCTACGTCCGCCTCAAAGACGACATGGTGGACGCCATCAGTTTTGCCGGCGCGGGATGCGCCATCTCCAAGTCCTCCGCCTCCCTGATGACCACCGTAGTCAAGGGAAAAACCACCGCCGAGGCAAAGGTCCTTTTCGAGCGCTTCCACCGCATGATCACCTCCGACCCCGACGCCCCCATTGACGAAGAGGCGCTTGGCAAATTGCGCGTCTTCTCCGGCGTCCGGGAATTCCCCATCCGCATCAAGTGCGCCACCCTTGCCTGGCACGCCCTCAACGCCGCCCTCGAGGGCAAAGAGGAACCCGTCAGCACCGAATAAAAGCCGGATTCCCCGTTGTGGCGCGACCAGAAGACCAGCCACAACGACCGGGAGACCTTCGGTCGTGTTGCATGGCGCGATTGGGAGACCGGCCACAACGGGGAAAAGTTCTGGAGTACAGGCTTTAGCCTGTCGGGTGCAGGCGTGTCTCGCCGGCATAGTGTCTCCGGAGACCTTCGGTCGGCTCGTGTGGCGCGGTCCGGAGACCGGCCACAACGGGGAGATTATTTGTTGACACCAACAATATGTTGTGGTAATCTGGTCTTATCATAGGGTTATATTGTGTTTTCGCGAAGCAAGGACGGGTGCATTGCCGGAAATGGAGGCAGTCGGGCGCCATGACCCCGGATGATGTGGTAACGCTGGGACAGCAGGCGATGTTGATCACGCTGATGGTGGCTGCGCCGATGCTGTTGGCGGGGATGGTGGTGGGCCTGATTATCAGCATATTTCAGTCGGTGACACAGATTCAGGAGATTACGCTGACATTTGTGCCGAAAATCATGGCGGTGATGCTGGCGTTTGTCCTGTCGCTGCCGTGGATATCGGACATGCTGCTGCTGTACGTCCGTGACTTGTTCATGAGCATAGACGGCTTGGTGAGATAGCGCGCGCAACGGGAAGCGAGGCGCGGGATGCTCGAGATCGAAATCTTCAAGGTCTTCCTGCTGGTGATGGTGCGGCTGAGCGGGTTGATGATCAGCGCGCCGGTGCTGGCGTCGCGAAATATCCCGATCATTGCGAAAATTGGCTTGACCGCGCTGACGGCGATGCTGGTGACGCCGATGGTTCCGGCGCTCGAACAGACACTGCCGGACGCGGCGGTCCCATTTGCGGCGCTGGCGGTCGGCGAGTTGATCATCGGGGTCCTGATCGGCTTCGTGATGACGCTGTTGTTTGCGGCGGTGCAGGTGGCGGGGCAGATCATAGACTTGCAGACGGGTTTCGGGATGATGAACGTATTCAACCCGGCGATGGAAACGCAGTTTCCGATTTTCGGGTTCTTTCTGTTCATCATCGCGGTGTTGTACCTGCTGATTTTCGGCGGGCACCGGTTGATGATCTGGGCCTTGTGCTCGACCTATCAGAGCATTCCGGTGGGCGGTTTCGTGGCGCGCCCGGAACTGCTGCTGCAGATGAGCGGGTGGGGCCAGACCATGTTTCTGAACGGACTGATGATCGCCGCGCCGGTGGCGGCGGCGATGCTGCTGGCCTATGTGACGATGGGATTGCTGGGGCGCGTGGTGCCCCAGATTCACCTGTTTGTCGTGGGATTCCCTGTGACCATCGCCACGGGGTTGTTTATCACCGCGCTCGTGGTCGGCGTGTATGTGCGGGTGCTGGACGGGATGTTCCAGCAGATGTTCCGCAACGTGGCGACGCTGATCCGGGGGCTGGGCTAGAGGACGGATGCCAGAGGAGAGCGGCGGCGAGAAAGTGTTGCCTGCGAGTCCGCAGAAGAAGCGGCGCGCGCGGGAAGACGGCAATGTCGCCAAGAGCCAGGACCTGAACTCGGCGGCGGCGCTGGCGGCGGCGCTCTTGGCGATGTGGCTGCTGGGCATGCATATGTTCACGGGCATGGCGGCGGCGACGCGCTATTACCTGGGCGCGCTGCTGGAACACGGCCCCGACCGCATGCCGTTGCAGTCGCTGGCACTCCGCGCCCTGTCGGATGTCGCCCTCTGCGTCGTGCCGTTCATGCTGGTGATGCTGACGGCCGGCCTGGCGATCAACCTGGCGCAGGTGGGTTTTCTGTTCACCGCGAAGCCGATCACACCCAAATTGGATAAACTTAATTTCATTTCCGGCTTCCGCAAATTTTTCACGCTGCGCACGTTGGTGGAACTGGTGAAATCGCTGCTGAAACTGGCCGTTGTCGGCGTGCTGGTCGTCATGGCGATCCAGGCGCGGATGGACGAGTTCCCCCTGCTCATGGAATTGTCGCCGGGCGCGCTGGTCTATGCGGTGGCCGGGATGATTTTCTCCGTGTGGTGGCGTATTGTGCTGGCGATGATCGCCATCGGCGTGCTCGATTACGGCTTTCAATGGTGGCAGCGCGAACAGGACCTGCGCATGACCCGCCAGGAAGCCAAGGAAGAAATGAAGGAAATGGAAGGCGATCCGCAGATCAAGCGGCGCATCCGCCAGTTGCAGCGGCAAATCGCCATGCAGCGCATGATGGCCGAAGTGCCCAAGGCCGACGTGATTATCACGAACCCGACGGAATACGCCGTGGCCCTGCGCTACGACATGGCGACGATGAGCGCGCCGGTGATCGTGGCCAAAGGCGCGCGCCTGCTAGCGCAGCGCATCCGCGACGTTGCGGCGGAAAACGACGTGCCCATTGTGCAGAAGCCGGAACTGGCCCAGACGATCTACCGCACGCTGGATATCGGCCAGAGCATTCCGGAGAACCTGTTTCACGCGGTGGCGGAGGTCTTGTCGTTTGTGTACCGCATAGACCGGCGCGAGGAAAAAATCCGCGAGCGCCAGGCAACCTGGGGAGAAACCCATGCGGCGGCGGTGTAGGCGGGAGACGGGAGGCTGGAGTAGCGCAGGCGTCCCGCCTGCAAAAAAGACAGTAAAGACAAAGAGTCGAAAGGTAATGTGGAGCATATTGCGGCATCAAATGCACCGATGTGGCCCTTGGCCCGAAGGGCCGAAACATGACAGCCCAGGGCAACGCCCTGGGGAAAAGGATATTCGATAGAGTTAGCCCTGAAAGGGCACAACACGGGATGCCCGTGCAACGAATCGAAACACAAAATGACTGTACAACGACGGAGATCAACGGAACGGCCCGAAGGGGCGAAACATGACTGGTTTGAATAACGACGTAGATCAACAGAACGGCCCGAGACGGAGATCAACGGAACGGCCCGAAGGGCCGAAACATGACAGCCCAGGGCAACGCCCTGGGGAAA
>CAZLII010000416.1:0-4699 GCA_964559065.1 uncultured Nitrospirales bacterium
GGCCCGAAGGGCCGAAACATGACAGCCCAGGGCAACGCCCTGGGGAAAAGGATATTCGATAGAGTTAGCCCTGAAAGGGCGGAACAAACGGTGTTGACCTTATCGCGTGGGACGGTCAACGTTGGAAAATTGCAGGCGTCCCGCCTGCAAAAAAGACAGCAAGGACAGCAAGGACGGTAGCGCAGGCATCCGGCCTGCATGGAGTATAGCGCGGCGCAATCGCCGCGGAGAGAGGAATGATGGCGGAGCCGATGCAGGACATCGCCCGGTTGGGCCGGCCTTCCCTCGCGCGGAACCAGGACATTGCCCTGGCCGTGTGCGTGGTGGGCATCCTGCTGGTGCTGATCATCCCCATCCCGACGGCACTGCTCGACATACTGCTCACGATCAACATCTCGCTCTCCGTGGTGGTGCTTCTGACGACGCTGTACCTGCTGCGTCCGGTGGACTTCGCGGTATTCCCCTCCCTGCTGCTGATGCTGACGCTGTTCCGCCTGAGCCTCAACGTGGCGTCCACGCGCCTCATTCTGTCGCAGGCCAATGCGGGCATGGTGATTCAGGCTTTCGGCACCTTCGTGACGCGCGGCAATCTCTTCGTCGGCGTGGTCATCTTCGTCATCCTGGTGGTGATCCAATTTGTCGTGATCACGCGGGGCGCGACGCGCATCTCGGAAGTGGCGGCGCGCTTCACGCTGGACGCCATGCCGGGCAAGCAGATGGGCGTGGACTCCGACCTGAACGCGGGCCTCATCACAGAGGAGCAGGCGCGGCAGCGCCGGCGCGACATCGAGCGCGAGGCGGATTTCTACGGCGCGATGGACGGCGCGACGAAATTCGTCCGGGGCGACGCCATCGCGGGCGTGGTGATTACGCTGGTAAACATCATTTTCGGGCTGATCATCGGCGTGGCGATGATGGGGATGTCAATGGCGGATGCGGCGGCCACCTACACGCGCCTGACGATAGGCGACGGGCTGGTCTCGCAGATTCCGGCGCTGGTGGTGTCCACGGCGGCGGGCCTGATCGTCACCCGGACGGTATCGGAGGAGAACCTTGGCGCGGATTTCGGTGCGCAACTCACGCGCTATCCCCGGGCGCTGGGCGTGGGCGCGGTGATGCTGGCGCTTTTCGGCATTGTGCCGGGCATGCCCACGGGGCCTTTTCTGGCGGTGGCGGGACTGCTCGCGCTCATCACCTACGCCGCACAGCGCACGCGCACCCGGATTGACGCGGAAACGCGCGCGCGGGAGGCGGCGCAGGAAGCGGCGGAGGAACGCCCCGCCGCGCGCACGGAAGACCTGCTCGCGGTGGACCCGCTGAAGATTGAACTGGGTTACGGGCTGATCCTGCTGGCCGACGCCCGGCAAGGCGGCGACCTGCTCACGCGCATCCAGGTCATCCGGCAGCAAATCGCGGCAAAGATGGGGTTCATCGTGCCGGTCATCCGCATTGTGGACAACATGCGCCTGCGCCCCAATGAGTATTGCGTCAAACTCCGCGAGTCCGTCATCGCGTCGTATGAACTGCTGCCCGACCACTTCCTCGCGATGAATCCAGGCCTGGTGGAGGAGGAAATCGAGGGCATCCCGACGCAGGAACCGGCCTTCGGTTTGCAGGCGGTCTGGGTGACGCGCGAGAACCGCGACCGCGCCGAGCGCCTCGGCTACACCATCGTCGAACCGTCCGCCGTCCTCGCCACGCACCTCACGGAATTGATCTACGCGCACGCCGACGAACTGCTGGGCCGCGAGGATGTGCAGAACCTGCTCAATAACCTCAAGGAAAAAGCGCCGACCGTCGTGAACGAACTCGTGCCGAACATCCTCACTTACGGCGAGGTACAGAAGGTGCTGCATATTCTCCTGCGCGAGCGCGTCTCCATCCGCAATTTAGAAATCATCTGCGAGGTCCTCTGCGATTACGGCGCGCGCACCAAGGACACCGAGGTGCTCGCCGAATACTGCCGCCACGCGCTGGGCCGCGAAATCTGCGCCGGCTACGCGGACGAAAGAAACGTGCTCCGCGTTGTGACGCTCGCCCCGGAACTCGAACAGGAAATCCTCAACGCGATCAGCCAGAGTGAAACCGGCGAATATATCCCTGTGCCGCCGGCGCGCGCCGACGCCATCGCCGAGCGCGCGGCCCAGGCGGTGCAGCCGCTGGTGCTCGAAGGGCAGGAGCCGGTGATCCTGTGTTCCGCGCCGGTGCGCCGCTTTTTCCGCCGCATCGTGCAGCGGCGTCTGCCGCGCATCGTCGTGTTATCCTATAATGAGATTGATCCTTCAGTGACGCTGCAAAGCGAGGGACAGGTGGTCGCATAAGATGGGACAGCGCTTTTATAAAGTTCGGGGCAACACCCTTGAAGACGCCTATCGCAGGATGCGCGCCAAACTGGGTCCGAATGCCATCGTACTGAGCACGAACCAAGTGACCGAAGGCGGCATCTTCGGCATGCTGGGCCGGAAAGTCGTGGAAATCACGGCGTCGGTCCCCGGACTGCCGGACGCGCCGGTCGAGCGCCCCCGGAGCATGGTCGAGCGGAAATATGTTGAGAACAGCCGGCTGGACCGCCCTGCCGAGGACGACGCAAAGCGCCTGGAATATGAGCGCATGATCCGTGATGCCCAGCGCCGCATGGGCGGCGCGCCGCCCGTGGCGGGCCGCGCGGAAACGCCCGCGCCGCCGGTGGCGGAGGGTGGCGCTGCCCCGATGCTGGCCTTCCCGAAGCGCAAGCCGGCCCCGGAGGCCGCCGGCGAAGACCTGCGCCGCGAGGTGCAGGAAATCCGCGAGATGATGCAGGTGATCTACGCGGAAAGCCCCGGCGCGGGGCTGCCGACGGAATTCGCCCCGCATTACCGCGCGCTGGTGCGGCGCGGCGTGTCGCGCAAGGCGGCGGCGGCGCTGGTG
Organism: uncultured Nitrospirales bacterium; assembly: GCA_964559065.1. GTDB lineage: Bacteria > Hydrogenedentota > Hydrogenedentia > Hydrogenedentales > CAILVY01 > CALEDJ01. The sequence goes on from CAZLII010000416.1 coordinate 2,908, forward strand.
GCGGGCGTGCTGAAGAACGGCGACCTGAGCGTGCTGCGCGACCCGCGCGTGTTCACCGAGCGGCTTCACTTTGAAATCCGCCGCGCCATCCGGGCGACGGGCGGCATCGCCCTGCACGGCGGCCAGTGCCGCATCGTGGCACTGTGCGGTCCCACGGGCGTCGGCAAGACGACCAATCTCGCCAAGATCGCCGCGCATTTCGCCGTGAACGAGCGGGCGCGCGTCGCCCTGCTCACCTGCGACACCTACCGCGTGGCGGCCTCCGAGCAACTACGCATCTACGCCAACATCATCGGCCTGCCCCTGCGCGTCGCCAATGATCCGCGCGAAGCGGCGGACGCCGCGCGCGATTTCCGCGACTATGACCTCATCCTCATGGACACGGCGGGCGGCAGCCAGTTCAATCTGGAGCAGATCAACGAACTGAAGACCGTGCTGCACGCCGTCAGGCCGCACGAGACCCTGCTGGTCATGAGCGCCACTACGCAGATCGAAGACCTGCGCAACGTCGTGGCGAACTTCAAGTGCCTGCAGCCCACCGCCGCCCTGTTCACCAAGACGGACGAAACCCGGCAGTACGGCGCCATGTTCAGCATCATGGTCGAAACCGACCTGCCCTTGAGTTATGTCAGCATCGGCCAGAATGTGCCCGACGACATCCGGCCCGCATCGCCTGCGATGATCGCCAACCTGATCCTGGAAGGTAAGGACCACCGTGGTTGACCAAGCCCAAAGCCTCAGAGAACTTGTCTGGAAAAGCCGCAACAAGGCCCGCGTGATCGCCGTCACCAGCGGCAAGGGCGGCGTCGGCAAGACCAGCGCCAGCGTGAACCTCGCCATCGCCATCGCCGCGCGCGGCGGTCGCGTCATCCTGCTCGACGCCGACCTCGGCCTCGCCAACGTCGAGGTGCTCATGGGCTTGAGTTCGCTTTACAACCTCGAGCACGTCATCGAAGGCGAGCGGCGCATGGCCGACATCCTCGTGCGCGCGCCCGGCGGCATCGAGATCATTCCCGGCTCCTCCGGCCTCGCCAGGATGGCCGACCTGCCCGCCGCCGCCCGGCAGAACCTGCTCCAGGGACTCGAAGACCTCCAGCGCCTCGCCGATTTCATCGTCATAGACACCATGGCAGGCATCGGGCGCAACGCCGTCGCCTTCGCCGCCGCCGCCGACGAGGTCATCCTCGTCGCCACGCCCGAACCCTCCGCCATCGTGGACGCCTACGCCATGCTCAAGACCGTCCACGCCTACCGCGAAAACGCCGTCGTGCGACTGCTCGTGAACATGGTCGGCAGCGACGCCCAGGCGCGGGCCGTCGCCAGCAAACTCGCCGGCGTCTCCCAGCAGTACCTCGGCCGCAATCTCTCCTACCTCGGCTGCCTGCCCCGCGACCCCCACGTCTCCCAGGCCGTCATGCAGAGCCGGCCCTTCGTCCTCATCTACCCCAACGCCCCCGCCACCAAGTACATCCAGGTGATCGCCGGGCGCATCGTCCACGAACAGCCCGCCGCCGAACCCGCCAGGGAAGGCTTCCTCAAGCGCTTCGCCCAGAGCCTGGGCCTCGCCGGAAACGCTTGATGGGGTGTTTTGTGCAAATCGAAAGTTTAACTTGCGATTTGCACAAGCCCGCAGGGTGGGTGAAATGAAGCGCAGCGCAATAGAGCCCACCATCGGGCTACGAAGCAGGACAGGTCGGACAAGTCGGACGAGTCGGACGAGTCGGACAGGTCAGACAATTCTGAGTGTCATGGGCTTCAATCTGTCCGATCAGTCCGATCGGTCCGATCGGTC
>CAZLII010000417.1:0-4692 GCA_964559065.1 uncultured Nitrospirales bacterium
CGACACCGCCCGCCTCATCGCCTGCGTGTGTTTCGTGCTAGACTATCGCCTATTCTCCCTCGGCAATGCGCGGTCCGTGTACCTCTCGCGCATGACCGCATCGCACCAGGAACTGAACGCATCCCTCGCCATGGGCGTCTCCATCAATCACATCGCGAGCATGAGCATCCCCGCCGTCGCCGGCGCGTTATGGGTCGGCTTCGGCTACGAACGCGTCTTTCTCGCCGCCGCCGTCTTCGCCCTCTTCTGCGCCCTCGTCTCCACCCGTGTCCCGGGGAAACGGCCAAGCGCATTGTTTCCAGCCGCATGATTGGCGCAAGGTCGTTATGGCCGGTCTCCTGACCGCGCCTCCCGTTGAGACCGGTCTCCCAACCGTGTCACACGCGCGACCAAAAGTCGCCAATAGAAGGCCAACAGAAACGAAGGGAAGACCTGTGGTCCGTTCTGTGGCGCGGTCGGGAGACCGGCCACAACGGGAGGAGCAGGTAATTATGATTTTGGGGTCTTTTCGGCACAGCAAGTGATGACCGGGGTCTGGAAGAGTTGTCGGGCGTTGCGGCGGCGTGCCTTGGAGAAGAACTGTTCGGCGTGCGCGGCGAAGGCGGTTTCCAGTTCGGCGCATGGGCGGCCGATGGCGGCAATGAGGTCGGGCAGCCCCGCGCGCATGGGGTCGGGCAGTTCCCAGGCGATGTCTGTCAGTTCCAGTCGCAACACGCGGAGGTCGTTCCAATCGCCCAGGAGTTGCTGGACGTCTTTCAGGCGCTTCAAAAAGCGCGTCATGCGGTCACCGTAACATTCCGCATGCGCTTCGCAGGCGTAGCGCAGGTTCTTGAAGTCGATGTGGACTTCATGGAGATGTTCTTCTTTTCCGGTTGCTTTCCACGCGGCGTAGGCATTGCACAGGCGGTCATATTTCTTTTTCAGGCTGCGGCGCGCATGGTCCAGCAGGCAATCGCGGGTAGGCACGGCGCTTGCCAACAGAGCGCCCAGCAGTTCCTCGAATGCAGCGCCGGATGCAATGGCCGCCGCTTCGCGGCAGGACATCGCCACGGCACGGCGTCGCGCGCGGATACGTCGCAGGGCATGGTTGGCGGCGGTTCTGGCTTCGCTTTGCAGGGCGTCGCGATGCCTGGCGAGGGTTTCCAGCATGACATCCAACTCGCGGGGCCGCCCCAAGGTTCGGGTCACCGCGCGCACGCGTTTCAGCAGCGCCTTGGATGCCTTCTTGTCGAGCGCGGGACGGTATTCATCCACGGCCGCGCGCAATCGGCGCGATGCCACCCGCATGTCGTGCACGCCGTCGGGGTCTTCCGCTTTGACGGCGTCCGCCTGCGTGCGCATTGCTTCTGCGCGCGCCCGGATGTCCTCGATCGCCGCTTCCGCTATTCTTTTGCAACGCTTGCTCAAGTTCGATGCTCCGGCAGAACAGCGCCGGTGTTCCGCGCTGTTCAGAAACAAAAAGCGAGTATAGCGCAAGAAGGATTTATGCGCCAACGAAATGAGTCGGCGCACTGGGTTTGGTGGGGTTTCCGGGCGTATGGCCCGAAGTAAGGCGCACCTGATATACTCCGCGAAGAGTCGGATCGAGGATTGATTGGGAGTATCGGCAATGCGCGTACTGGTGACAGGCGGCGGGGGCTATCTCGGCAGTTGGGTGGCGTATAAACTGCTGGACCGGGGTCATTTTATCCGGATTTTTGATCGGTTTTGTTTTGGGCGGGACGCGGTCCGGGACCTGGAATCCAACGCGAACTGCGAAGTGATCGAGGGGGACATCCGCAGGCTTCAGGAATCGCCGGACATTCTTGAGGGAATTGACGCAGTGGCGCACCTCGCGAGTCTGTCCAACGATCCTTCATGTGATTTGGATGTGGAGATGGCGACGGATGTGAATGTGGAGAGTACGCTGGAGTTGGCGCGGCAGGCGGTGCAGCGGGGGGTGCGCCGTTTTGTGCTGGCATCCTCGTGTTCGGTATACGGGCGAGGTGTTTTTGAACTGCTTGACGAGGAAAGCCCGGCGAATCCGGTGTCCACCTTCGGGCGGAGCAAACTGGCGGCGGAACACGGCATCCTCCAGATGAAGGGCGCGCATTTTGAGCCGGTGGCGGCGCGGATGGCGACGATGTTCGGGTGGTCGCGGCGGATGCGTTTTGATTTGGCGGTGAACCTGATGGTGGCGACGGCGATGCGCAAGCAGCGGATCGAGGTGCGGGGCGGCGGCAACCAGTGGCGTCCGTTCGTGCATGTGCGCGACGCGGCGCGGGCGATGGCACTGCTGCTTGAAGCGCCGGCGGAGAAGGTGAGCGGCGAGATTTTCAACGCGGGGTCGGACGTGTATAACACCCGCATCCTTGATTTGGCGCATCGGGTGGCGCGTCACTTCAACGGCGTGTCGGTGGAGGTGATCAAGGATGACGACGACCTGCGCAATTACCGGGTGCAATTCGCCAAGATTCGCGCGCGTCTGGGCTTTTTCTGCCAGTACTCGATAGATGAAGGGGTGCAGGAACTGCGCGGGCTGCTGGAGAACCCCGACATCAACCCCTTTGAAAAGCAATTCTCCAATTTGGCGTGCATGAAAGAATTGATGGCGACGCCGGTGGACCTCGGCGGTGAGCCGGTGGCGGCGCGCTTTATCCCGTTGAGCAAGCCGACGCTGGGGGCAGAAGAGGAGCAGGCGGTGGTCGAGGCGTTGCGCAGCGGTTGGCTCACTTCCGGCCCGCAGGTGCACGCCTTTGAGAAGGCGTTTTCCAATGTCGTGGCCGCGCCGCTTGCAGTGGGCGTATCCTCCTGCACGGCGGCGTTGCATCTGAGCCTGATTGCGGCCGGCGTCAAGCCGGGCGACGAAGTGATCACGTCGCCGGTGACATGGGCTTCGACGGGGAACACCATCTTGAACATGGGGGCGAAAATCCGGTTTGTGGATGTGGACCCGGTCACGTTCAATATGAATCCTGCGTTGTTGGAGGCGGCCGTCACGGAGCGCACGCGCGCCATCATGCCGGTGCATATCGCGGGGCATCCCTGCGATTTGGACGCCATCCACGCGATCGCCGGGAAGCATGGCATTCCCGTCGTAGAGGACGCGGCGCACGCCTTGGGCGCGTTGTATAAACTGAAACCTGTCGGCTCGTGCAGCGATTTCACCTGTTTCAGTTTCTACGCCATCAAGAACATTACGACGATGGAAGGCGGGATGGTCACCCTGAGCGACCCCGGGTATGCCGAGAAGATTCGGCTTCTGGCGAACAACGGCATGTCCGCGGCGGCCTGGGACCGGTACGGGCGCAGTGCGGTCGCTGCGCCGCAGCAGGTGGTTGCGCCGGGATTCAAGTATGCGCTCGGCAACGTCAGTGCGGCGATGGGCCTGGAGCAGTTGAAGAAGTTCAACACCTTCATGCTTGCGCGCCGCCGTATCGCATCCATGTACCGGAGCGTGCTGGAAGAGGTGGACGAGATCATCCTGCCCCGGGAATTGGATGATGCGGAGCATGCCTGGCACCTATTCATCATCCGGTTGCGCCTGGACAGGTTCACGCGCAGCCGCGATGAAATCGCCTATGATCTGCGCCGGGAAAATGTCGGGTCCTCCGTGCATTTCTACAGTCTGCATCTGCACCCCTATTACCGCGAGAGCCTCGGGATGCGTCCAGAAGATTACCCGGTGGCTGCGGAGATTTCCCGGGACATTCTGTCGCTGCCGCTTTATCCCACCATGTCCGACAAGAACATCCACGAGGTGGTGACGGCGCTGAAAAAGGTCATCGCACATGCCCGAAAACAGGGGTGATCCCCCCACTCGCCTCTCCCGCCCCACTGCGCTGACGATCCGATGAATTGGGACTGTCCGCGCCCAAAAATGTTTCTTTGATAACACTCCAGCCCATTGAACTAATCATTGCACATAACCCCGTCATCGCGCGTCCCACGCCGCCTTCGGCGGCGATTGCAGAAGAAAGGGACTCACTTTCTTAGCAGTAGGGAAGTAACAGCAAGTGGCCTATTTCGCGCGCAGCAGTGTCATTTCGAGTCCCCCACCGCCTTCGGCGGGGATTCGCAGAAGAAAGGGGGTTCCCTTTATTCCCTCGTTACACCGCTCCTGCGGTGTAACGCACCACCGCGGCGCTCCCGCGCCGCATACTTGGCAGCACTCCGGCGATTCGGACCAGTCGGACCAGTCGGACGGGGATTGGGGATGGAGACCAGGAACCATTGGAATCCACTTCAATCGGCCAAAACATGGCGCACTTTCTTAGCAGCGCAGCGAGAAATCTTCCCCACATGCCAGGATTTCTCGGTCGCTTATGCTCCCTGCTAAGAAAGTTCGTAGATTCTAGCCCTTTGAGCACCATAAATTTACAGTTTGCGAATCCAATCGTAAATGCCCTGGCGTAGAACTGGTACGAAGTACCTTTCTTTTGTGAATCGCCGCCGAAGGAGGTATGGGACTGCTAAGAAAGTACGTCATGCTTTGGCCGATTGAAGTTGAATCCGATGGTTCTTTCATATTCTCCCGCTGCAAACGGAAAACTTCTGGTTGAACGTTTTGTGCTGCCGCCAGAACACCCCGGAGGGGTGTCGGACATTAGCCGGTGGTTGAGCGAAGCGATACCACCGGTTCAGAACGTTTCCATCCAAGCACCCCGGAGGGGTGCAGGACAATGGCACGCTAAAGCGTGAACAACATACCCT
>CAZLII010000418.1:0-4672 GCA_964559065.1 uncultured Nitrospirales bacterium
GACGATGCTCATCTGGCGGCGCAGGCTGGCGAAGGTGGCGCGCCGGATATCCACGCCATCAATGGTGATCGCGCCCTGGGTCACGTCATAAAAGCGCGGGATGAGTTTCACGAGCGTACTTTTTCCCGCGCCGCTGAAGCCGACCAGCGCCACCATTTCCCCCTTCCTGATAGTCAGGTCAATGCCCTTGATCACCTCAGCGCGGCCGTCATAAGAGAAGTGGACGTTTTCGAAGCGTAGTGTCTCGCGGAGGGGCGGTATTTCCACGGCGTCCGGGGCTTCGACGATGTCCGGCTTCATGTCAATGAATTCGAAGACGCGCTCGGCGCTGGCGACGCTGGTCTGGATCAGGTTGTTGACGGAGGAGAGTTTGCGCACGGGGTCGAGCAGCATGCCCAGCGCCACGAAGAGTTGCACAAGGTCGCCCGGCGCGAGACGGCCGGAAATGACCCGGTGTCCGCTCATGATCACGAAGGCTGCCACGCCCACCACGAGCAGGAACTCCGTAATCGGGCCGGTGGCGGCGTCCAGGCTGACCATTTTCCGCAGGAATCGCCGGAGTTTCTTGATTTCCTGGCGCACCCGGCCAATTTCGTATTCCTCCATCGTGTAGCCCTTCACGATGGGAATGCCGACCACGGTTTCATTGATGACCGACGTCATGGACGCAATTTTTTGCAGCGATCGCCGCACGCTGCGTCGCATCTTTCTGCCGATGAGCATCAGGATGTAAGCGACGGGCGGCAATACGCACAGTCCCACCAAGGTCAACCACAAGTCCACCGAAAACGCCACCGCAAGAAAGGTGATCGCCTTGATCGGCTCGCGCATGAGTTTGACGAGAACCCCGGCCAGGCCACGGTTGACCGTAAAAATGTCGTTAGCGAAACGCGCCAGAATCTCGCCGGATGGCCTGGCCTCGAAAAAGCCCACCGACTGCCGCATCAGGTTCTCGTACATCTCCTGACCGAGGTCCGTGCTGATGTTTGCGCCGATGGTGCCCGCGTAGTATTCCTGCAGGTAACGCGCCACATTGATAAAGAAGGCCATGACGACCACCAGTGCGCAGAGGATGATCAGGGCGCGCATCTTCTCCGCGCGCATGCGCTCCACCATGCCCAGAAACGCATCGCGCAATCCATCAGGCGCCCACCCCACGATGGATCGCATCTGCCGGTTGATCTGGTCAATGCGGTCGGCCAGTTTGAGCGCCGGGTCCGGTTTGTCCGGGATGACGTGTTCGTCGTCGGGCGGTTGATAAAAAGTGAGGTCAACGACTGTGCCCATTCCCACAAGCATCGTGCCGAAAGACGCGGCAATCAGCAGCGCAAACACAAGCGACACCATCAGGCGCATTTTGTAGCGCCAGGCGTAGCCGACCAGACGCAGATACACCTGCGCTGCGGAACCCTTGGACTTGTCAATGCGCCCGGCAATGAAATTGGAATTGGGAGTCAGGTCTGCCATGGAAGCCTTCCGCCGATCTCAGGGGAATACGCGGGGCATGCTATCACACGCGGTTTATGGGGCGCAAAGGGAACCACGCCTGCATTAGAAGCCCGCACCCCGGAACCTTCTCTTAATAAACGGGCAAACACGGATATCTGTAACATTTTAGCCGACTGAAGTAATCATTGCCCATAAGGCCGTCATTGCGAGCGAAGCGAAGCGTAGCGCGGCAATTTGGATATCCGGTACGCCATAGATTGCCTCACTCAGCGGCGCAGTGCGCCGCTTCGCTCGCAATGATGAAAAGAAAGCGGTGTGTGTTAATTCCAGAGATTACGCCATACACCCAAAGCATTAACCTTCTTCTTTGAAATACGCACGTGTACGGAGTACATTTTTGGCTGTGAGATGTTTGACATGCACTTCGTGGGATATGGGAACGGGCAACGAAGGAGAGGGATCATGTTTTCAGACAAAGTCACGCGCAGCATGCTTGTCACCGGAATTGTGGTGATGCTGCTTGCCGGAGCCTCGGTTGCAGCGATGTATCATTCGGCGGACACCAACACCGATCAACAGATTTCCCTGAGCGAACTGCTCCGGGTTATCCAATTCTACAACTCGGGGGGATATCACACGGAATGCGGGACAGAAGATAACTTCACGCCGGGGCCGGGTCCAATCTACGATTGCGGTTCTGAAGGCGAGGGCGAAGAAGAAGGGGAAATGACCATCATGCTGCCGGGGGCTGTGTCGCTGGAAATGGTGTGGATTCCAGGCGGCGCCTTCATGATGGGCCGATTTCCGGGTGAGCAGGACAGTTATGCCTATGAAGAACCCCGACATGCCGTGACGGTGTCGGGATTCTGGATGGGCAGGTACGAAGTGACGCAGGCGCAATGGGTGGCGATCATGGGCAGCAACCCTTCGTTTTTGTCCGGAGCAAATCGTCCAGTGGAACAGGTCTCCTGGGATGATGCGAAGTCCTTCATCACCGCCCTGAACAGTCATACAGGCATGACGTTTCGCTTGCCCTCGGAGGCGGAGTGGGAATATGCCTGTCGGGCGGACACCATGACGCGGTTCTACTGGGGCGACGACTTGACCTATACGGCGATTGGCGACTATGCCTGGTATTCCGGCAACAGCGGCGGTCAAACGCACGAGCGGGGAGAAAAACTGCCGAACCCTTGGGGTTTGTATGATATAAGCGGCAATGTTTGGGAGTGGTGCGAGGACGACTTGCACGACAGTTACACCGGCGCGCCGACCGACGGCACAGCATGGATAGACGAACCGAGGGGAGTGGCCCGTGTGGCGCGGGGCGGCAGTTGGGACACCGGCGGCAGCGGCTGCAGGTCGGCAGCCCGAACCGGCGGTGGCCCATCAGCCGCGAGTAATTACATCGGTTTACGTCTCGCCAGGTGATAAGTGCTCCCTTTCATATGGGGCGGGATTGAGTTATACAATCCGTCGCACCTCTGCCTATTTGACTGATTGATTTCAAGGAATTGTCAGGGAAGGGGGTGCGCGTAAACAATTCTTCACACATCCAGTACATTTTCGGGGCGGATGCCTTGATGGCGTCTGCGTCTGCGTGCGTACGTTACAAAACGCGCGCATTGAACGACGCGGTGGAATTCGTCACAATAGTGTGAACGATGGGAGTGCGCAGGGCATGTCAAATGATTTTTCCACATTACAGGTGATGGCGGGGCGCGCGTACCCGATGGGGACGGCAGTATATAACGAAGGGGTGCGGTTCACGGTTTTTTCCCGGCATGCGACGCGAGTCTGGCTGGCGCTGTTTGAACGCATCGAGGACCTCGAACCGGCGTGGGAGTACGAATTCGACCCCCACCGGAACCGAACCGGCGACGTGTGGTCCATTTTCGTCCGCGGATTGCAGGTGGGCGCTTACTATAAATTCCGCATGGACGGCCCCTTTGACCCCCAAACAGGTCACCGTTTCAATCCGCGCATCTACCTGCTCGACCCCTATGCCCGCGCAATGGTCGGCGACATCCACGACGACACGATGAAGTGCGTCGTGGTGCACGACTACATGGACTGGACGGACGACGAACACCCGCGCACGCCGATGAAGGATACGATCATCTACGAGACGCATGTGCGGGGCTTCACCCAGGACGCCAGTTCCGGCGTGGCGCATCCGGGGACTTATCAGGGGTTGATCGAAAAAATCCCATATCTGAAGGAACTCGGCGTCACGGCGGTGGAACTGTTGCCGGTCCAGGAATTCGGCGAAAACCTGCTCGGACGCTGCAGCCTCGCCACCGGCAGGGAATTGACCAATTACTGGGGATACAGCAACATCGGCTTCTTCGCGCCGACCGCGCGTTACGCCTGCAACGCCCAGCACCTGGAACACCTGGAGGAATTCCGGAACATGGTGCACGCGCTGCACAGCGCCGGCATCGAGATTATTCTCGATGTCGTTTTCAACCACACGTCGGAGGGCAACGAGCGCGGCCCCACCCTCTGTTTTCGCGGGATTGACAATGTCATCTACTATTTGCTCAAGGACGGCGAATACCTGAACTATTCCGGCTGCGGCAACACGGTCAACTGCGATCATCCGCTCGTCCACGACTTCATTCTGGACTGCCTGCGCTACTGGGTGGCGGTGATGCACGTGGATGGTTTCCGCTTTGACCTGGCCTCGATTCTCGGGCGAGATCAGAAGGGCGGGGTGAACCCGGAAGCGCCGCTGGTCCGCCGGATTTCCGAAGACCCCGTGCTGCGCAACGTAAAACTCATCGCAGAGGCCTGGGATGCCGGCGGCGCTTACCATGTGGGCGCCTTCGGCGGCGTGCGCTGGGCCGAGTGGAATGGAAAATACCGCGACGATGTGCGGCGTTATTGGCGCGGCGACCCCGGCACGCGAGGCGTCTTCGCGTCGCGCATCACCGGCAGCGCCGACCTCTACCAGTCGAACCGCCGCACCCCAGAACACAGCATCAATTTCGTCACCTGCCACGACGGATTCACTCTGCGCGACCTCGTGTCCTATAACCAGAAACATAACGAAGCGAACGGCGAGGGCAACCTGGACGGCGAGAACGAAAACCACAGTTGGAACTGCGGCGTCGAGGGGGAAACCGACGACCCCGATATCAATGCCATGCGCCTGCGCATGCAGAAAAATTTCATCGCAACCCTCTCCCTTTCCCTCGGCGTGCCGATGATCCTCGGCGGCGAA
>CAZLII010000419.1:0-4671 GCA_964559065.1 uncultured Nitrospirales bacterium
CCGAATTTCCAACTGGCTGACCAGGAGCCGGGTCTCCCCCGACGCAGGTCCGTCTATGGAAAGCCAGGGAACATCCAGCGCCTCCCACGGCGAATTGGCGTCCGCACGAGCCACTTCTTCCGCCGTCCAGCGCAACGCGCCGGAACCTGCATTGATGATCGTAATGCGGTCGGCGGTCTTGGTCGTATCAAAACTAATCGCCTGCGGCGTTACCCTCAGGGATGGGGGGGTGGGACAGCCCGCAAGCGTCAACGTTATTAGTGCCGGCAATGCCAGCCATGCCAGGCGCGGCCGATTTGACTTCATAAGCACCCAACCTCCAATGCCAGGCGAGGGTTGCCGTCAGAATCCGCCTGGCCGGCGCAGCCGCCATCGTCCCACCCTGTGAAACACGGCCGCCGCATCGTTTCCATTTCCTAACCAAGCATGTCGGTCATCGCAACGCCGAACTGTTAATACACATGCGCGCCATCCATCGTCCCACCGCCCCGTCAGGCGCCGTCCGATTCCGCAAATAAGATTGTCACCCCTGCATCTACCAATATCTGGTGAACTCCCTGAAAGTCGTCATAGAAGGTCCCATCGCTTTGAATCGTCCATTCCGGCGACAGGGTCAAGGTGGTCCCGGCGCCTATACCGCTGTTTTGCGCATTGGCTACCAGCGCACCCCAGTCACGAATGTCATTGTGGGGACCGTGCAAGTCGAGCCATTCCAGCAGAAAGAGGCCGGACAAGGCGGAAATGTTGGTGATGCGGTTCTGGCTCAGGTCCAGCCAACGCAGGTTGCCAAGCCCAGCGAGCGGAGTAATGGATTGAATCTGGTTGGACCGCAGGTTCAGAATAAGCAGTGAACGGCAGTGTTCTATCCCCTGAAGGCTGCGTATGTCCAGCCCCGCCGCCTGAATTTCCGTCACCCGAAGCAGGTCTTTCTGGGTCAGAAAACCGAACGGTTTGCGCAAAGAAGCGCGGATGGCGGATTCCAACCCCGCATCCGGGATATACACCACCCCTAACAGCGCACAACCGTTCCATCCGAACAGCATGCACCCCACGAGTCCAAGCAGTACAATCTTGCGGGCAAGACGTTTCCTCATGGCGACCACCTTTGTCGGAAGCGGGCACAAGACCCAGCCTGAAGTGCGTCGTCCCACGCCACCCATTGTCGCGGGCTTCAGCACCCTTATTTCTTCTAAGTATGCGCTATTCCAGCGTTTTTGTCAAGAGTTTTCCTCTTGATCAAAAAATCTTTTTCACCCCTTGTTGTCAGAGCGTCCCGCCGAATCGTGGTCGGCACGGTCGCTACCGACATCAGTTGGACAGATTCGGTCGCCGAATGTCGCATTTTTCCTCAATATACTGGAAGAACGGGGCGGATCCGCCCATTAACCCCAAAAGAGCATTCACCGCCACGGCGAATGAGCAGATAAACTCGTGGAACGCGTTGCCGCGAACCGGTCCTCCCTTTGAAATCCGCTGCATGTGTCTCAAGGCATAACCCTCCTGATTTGCCGCAATGGCCGCTTTCACTTACGAACGAAAAATATTTTTCACTGCATTTGTAAATAGTTTACCTTAATGCTAAACGAATGTCAAGTGTTTTCTGAGGGTGGGATGGGACCGAAAAAGAGATTTTCGACACCAGATTCTCAGTTCATCCGGGAGAGGAGCATGCCTAGTCTGTTCAGGCGCGGTAGAGTTTAGGGTCAATACGATGTCTTTTGACGCGCAAACCAATGAGACGTTCAGTAATGCCGAGATCCCGTGCGGCTTTGGCCTTGTTGCCCCGGGAATTCTTTAATGCCTCGATGAGCATCTCCCGCTCCACCCGGTCCAAGGTCTCCTCCAGAGTGCCGCGCATGGGGGTGTTGGAGGCTTCCGCTGTCTGGAGCGTGGGCGGCAGATGGTGCCCGTGGACAACATCATCGGTGGTAAGCAGGATGGCGCGCTCGATGCAATTCTCCAGTTCGCGCACATTTCCCGGCCAATGGTAACTCATCATCATGTCAATGGCCGGGGTGGAGATGCGCCGCACGTACTTGTGGTTTCCCTTACTGTACTTTTCAACAAAGAAGTTGGCCAGTTCGAGAATGTCGGTGCGCCGCTCGCGCAGGGGCGGGACATGGATGGGAAACACGTTGAGCCGATAGTACAAATCCTGGCGGAACAGTCCCTGGCGCACCATGTCCTCCAAGTCGCGGTTGGTCGCGGCGATGACGCGGACATTGATCCGGACAGTCTCGGCGCCTCCGACCCGTTCGAATTCGCGCTCCTGCAACACGCGCAACAGACGCACCTGGGTATGGGCGGAGAGATCACCAATTTCGTCGAGGAAGATCGTGCCTTGGTGGGCCAATTCAAACCTGCCTTTGCGCTGCTGCGTCGCGCCGGTGAACGCGCCCTTTTCGTGTCCGAACAACTCGCTTTCGATCACCGATTCCGGCAGCGCCGCGCAGTTCACCCGGATGAACGGCTTGGAAGCGCGTGAACTGTTGTAGTGTATTGAATGGGCCACCAGTTCTTTGCCCACCCCGCTTTCGCCCCGAATCAACACCGTCGCGTCGCTTCTAGCCACCTGTGCAACCAGATCATAGACCGTCTGCATGGCGCTCGAACGTCCGATCATGTTCGCCGGTCGGAATTTCTCGCGGAGTTGGTGCTGCAGCCGCTCGTTTTCTTCCAGCAATTTATTTCGTTCTTCCTGCGATTTGCGACGCAGCATCACGGCGCGCGCTATCATCGAGGCGATGATGGACATCAGGCGCACGTCTTCGTCCAGCGATACCTCTTCACTGAAAATCCGGTCCGCGCTCAGCGTGCCCAATACCACGTTCTCCATCTTGATCGGCACACAGATATAGGAAATATCCTCTTTATTAAGCCCTTTGCGCGACTGGGTGCGGTTCAGGAAACTTGGTTCCTGGGAGATGCGAGGCACCACCATCGGGCGGCCCGTCTGCACCACCCGCCCCACAATCCCTTCGCCGGGCTTGTAACGCCCCCGTTCCAACTCGTCGCTGGACAGTCCATGCGCCCCCTCGATCCGCAACTCCCCCATTTCCCAGTCCAACAGCGTGATGGTGCCCCGGAGCATGCCCGTACGGGCGGCAATGGCCTTCAGTACCGGACCCAACTCGTCACGGAGGTCGAAGGTGCGGTCCAGAATCTGCCCGATCTCAAAGAGCAATGAGAGTTCATTGAGTTCTCGCCTGACTTTCGGATTTGTATCCAACATGTAGCCGCCAATCTGGAAAATCGCCGGTTTTCCGTAAAGGAACACCCAAAAACATACCACATTGTATGATTATGGGTGATACGATTTCAAATGAAGTGCAGGATTTCAGAGAACGGGGCGACGGGACATGAGAAGAGCGAGACTGGAGCGAAAATAAGGCATAAAGGACAACAGGGAGAACAAGGACAAAAACGACAAGAAAGACAGCAAGGACAATAAGGGCTACAAGAAGGCGATTGGAAAGAAAATTTGGCGCAAAATCATTGTGTCATCAGCGAATAGGACACCACATCCCTTTTGTCCTTGCTGTCCTTGGCGTCCGTGCTACGCAGCGCCCCTCCCCTATTTCCACCGGAACCGGACAGTGGCGAGGCCGCGCGAGGGCACGGTCACGGGAATGCCGCCGTCCTTGGTCAGGGCAATCGGTTCTTCCGGGTCTTCGTTCAGGTTGCAGCGGTGCGCTTCTTTGACCTTTTTCACGAGGTAAATGCATTCGTCCCGAGGCACATTGAATGGGTTCCAGAGCCGAATCACCCCGCCGTTGCCATCCTGGGCGGGCTTGATGGCGGTGACATATGACTTGCTGTTTTCGCCCAAACGCAGGAAGGAATAGTCTTCGGGTAATTTCGCGGCGCAATGGGTGCGCACGCCGACTTGATGCTCGGCCACGCTGCGCAGGGCCAGCCCCCGGTCCAGCGGCCCGGCAAACGCCCACAACTGGTAATCAAAGTGCATCGTTTCCTGCAACTGACCGTCCGGTTCGCCGGCGGTCATCACGGTCTGTCCCGTCGCCCGGAACAGCGTGAGCGCGAGCGTGCGGTCGGGCGTCGCGAAGACCTCGTATTCGTGAAGCCCCCACGGGACCAGCGCGGCGAAGCCGCCGTCGGCGTTCAGGACGCCGCAGAGATACGTGAACGCCTTTTCCGGGTTGACCCGCTCCTGCCAGTGGGCGGATTCGGGAGGAATCGCGATCTCCCGTTCGACGATGGCGAAGGGGGTCTTGGCGAAGGAGGTATCGGTGAGAATGCCCGTGGGGAACAGCACCCGGAACCGGTGGTCCTTCACCGTGTTGCTCACAACGGTGTGAACGCGCAGACACGAGGACCCTTTTTCAACGGAGAGGAAGTCGGTGACCTGCATCGGGACGCGATCCGCGCTGCGTGCATAGGCGGGCATTTCCAAGCGGTCCGGCAACAGGAATTCGCGTTCGATGCGGAAGGTGGTACGCAGGGGGCCATCTTCTGTCACGGCCACGGCGACATGGTTGCCCGGTCCGCGGTACGCGATGTCGTTGACCAGCGGGCCGCGGGTCCATCCGTCGCCTGCGTCGCCGATGTCTTCGTAAGCAAACAACCCATCGAAGGTGCGGTTGAACGCCTCATGGCGCATGGCGACGGTGCCATCGCTGTTGACGAATACGCTGATCAGGCCGTTGGACG
>CAZLII010000420.1:0-4668 GCA_964559065.1 uncultured Nitrospirales bacterium
GGTGATTTTCTTGTCCTGCGTGTGGCGCTTTCCCGGGGCAGACGGTACGATAAATCGCCGGTCGGGATCGGACTGAATGATACTGACAACTTGCCGCACGCTATCCGCATCGGCCAGTGACGAGCCTCCGAATTTGCAGGTAATACCGCTCATAGAAACGCATTTTCCTTCATTTAGATTCGCCGCGCCGCTTGGCGCGGGTTGTTATGTGACCATGCCCATCATGGCGCTATGCCCCCGCCCACATATTTGTCTCGACGCATTGGCGGCGGTTACCGGGGCGGGTTTTCGGGATAGTTTAATGTTATCGGAAGCAGAAATCGAATTGCAGGCCGTCGTGACCGCTTTGTCGCGACAGGATAGAACGGGAAACGTCTAACTGCAACGGGCTTACCTGAACGCCGCGCCTGTGGCGTCATAGCGGGAAAATGATTTCGCTTTTCTGCAATAATGGACTCGCCCAATATTTCGATTCCAATTTCAAAGGGAAAAGGACAAGATGCCATGAAAAAGCGCGCGAAAGAAGGACTGAACCGGCGGGAATTCTTGCGTCGCTCCGGACACAACGTAGCGTTGGCCGGTAGCGGCCTGTTGGCGTCGGCGTGGGCCGATTCAAGCGGCGACGCGCGTAGCGCGCCGGAGCAGGAAAAAGAACGCGGCCATGCCCGTCCGTTTTTACAGGTGGGCTGGGCGACGGTGAGCATCACGCCGGATAAGCCGGTTCAACTGGCGGGGCAGTTTGCCGAGCGGGTGTCGCAGCGGGTCCTGGATCCATGCATGGCCACGGCGCTGGCATTGGAGCGCACCGGGGACGAAGGTCAATCGGAACAGGCGATCATGATCGCCTGCGACCTGGTCAATGTCGGAAAAGATGCGGTGGAAAGAATCCGCGCCGCCGTGGCGCGGAGGCTGCCGGACTTTGACAGCCGGAAACTGTTCGTCAACGCATCCCACACCCACACCGGCCCAACGCTGAATCCCGGCGTGATGGGGCCGCTTGAATACGCACCGTTCTTCTGCGCACAGGCTGAAGAGGCCGCCGTGCAGGCCTGGTCCGCGCGGCGCCCCGGCGCCATCAGCCATGCGCTGGGGCATGCGGCCGTCGGCTTCAATCGTATTTCGGTCTACGCCGACGGTTCCGCGCAGATGTACGGAAAGACCGATCGCTCTGATTACATCGGCCCGGAAGGTGGTTGTGATCATGGCGTTGAAATGTTGTTCCTTTGGGATGAGCATGATCATCCGTCCGGAATCATGATCAACGTGGCGTGTCCATCGCAGGTGGTCGAGGGACAGTTGTATGTGTCCGCAGATTATTGGGGACCGGTGCGCACGATGCTGAAGCAGCGCTATGGAGAACGCTTCTTTGTATATCCCATGACCGGCGCAGCGGGCGACCAGTCGCCGCGCGACTTGGTGCGGCGTGGGCGCAACGAACCCGACATGCGCAGCGAGCCGGGCATGATGGAAATGGCGCGGCGCATTGTGCGGGCGGTCGAGGATGTCTATGAATCAGCGCGCCGAGAGCGGGAGACGTATCCCGTGTTTCGGCATCATATCGAGCGGCTGGATTTGCCCGCGCGGCGCGTCACAGATGAAGAGGCCGCTGCGGCGCGCACGGAAAAAGAGCAACTCACCGCATTGGGTCCGCCCGCGCCGGGATCGCGGGATCAGGCCATGCTGCGGCGCGCGAACGATGTGTTGGACCGATATGAGAGCCAAGGCGCATCGCCCACCTACAGCATGAATCTGCATGTTATCCGGCTCGGCGACGTGGCGATTGCGACCAATCCCTTCGAGTTGTATCTGGAATACGGCTTGCGTATCAAGGCCCGCAGCCACGCACAGCAGACCTTTATCGCCCAACTGTCCGACGACCGCGGGCGCTACCTCCCCACGCCAAAGGCGGTGGCGGGTGGCGCCTATGGCTCCCGCATCACCGACAACAATGTCGGGCCGGAGGGCGGCGACGTGCTGGTTGAACGCACCGTCGCGGCAATCAACGATTTATGGGCCTGAGCGAAGGAAAAGATAATGGACAGCAGAAGCACACGAAGAGATTTTCTGAAATTGGCGGGGGTGGGGTTGACTGCGCCCCTCTTGTTGCCGGCGAGTGCGCGCGGCGCGAATGATCGCATCGCCCTGGGGCTGATCGGATGCGGTTCGCGCGGCGTGAGCGTAATGATGGACGGTTTCATTGACAGCAAGGAAGTCGCGGTGGTCGCCGTCTGCGACGTCGTGCAGGAGCGGCGCGAGAAAGCCGCGAATCTTGTTGACGACTACTATGGCGGAAAAGGCTGCGCCAAATACGGCGATTTCCGCGAGGTGTTGTCGCGAAATGACATTGACGCTGTGATCATCGCGCCGCAGGATCATTGGCATGGTGTGATGGCGACGGCGTCCGCAGCGGCTGGCAAGGATATGTATTGCGAGAAGCCATTGGGCGTATCAGTGCGGGAGTGTCAGGCTATTCGTGACGCGGTGCGCCGGCACAACGTGATATTCCAGACCGGCACCCAGCAGCGGTCCAGCAGGGATTTTCAGCAAGCCTGCGAACTGGCGCGCAGCGGCCTGCTGGGGACCATTCACACCGTCGAAGTGGCTGCCCCCGGACCGTCTTATCAACCCAAATACGATGGCCCCCTCGACCCGCAGCCCGTCCCGCCGGGGTTGGACTGGGAAATGTTTGTCGGTCCTGCCCCGATGAAACCCTACAACCCCGGCCGGATGGAATGGCCGGACTGGTATCTCATCTGGGATTATTGCGCCGGATTCATTGTGAACTGGGGCGTCCATCATCTCGACATCGCCATCTGGGGCTGTCCAAGGCTGATGACGCAGCCCTTTGACCTCACCTGTACCGCCGACTACCGCAGGAAAGGATTCACCGACAACATCAACGGATGGCAAGCGGAATTTGTGTATCCCGACGGCCTGCGCATGAAATTTACCGACACAGACAATCCCTACCCGCAGGGCTGCTGCTTCAGGGGAGATGGGGGATGGGTGCATGTCAACCGAAAAGGCATCAAGGCTGAACCGGCCTCGCTGTTGGAAACGCCCCTGCCTGCAAGTGCGGAACGACTGTACGAGAGCACCCACCATGCCCGCGACTTCATCCAAGCCGTGAAGAGCCGTCGCGATCCCGTATCCCCCGTGGAGTCCGGCTGCCAAGCCTCCTATCTCGGCATGCTTGCCGATATCGCTGCGCGATTACAACGCAAAGTACGTTGGAATCCGAATACCGGGGAATTTCTTGATGATGACGGGGAAGCCGCAAAAATGCTTCACCGTCCCCTGCGCGCACCGTGGACATTGTAGTGCCTGGGCGGAAGATATTGTTCCCGTAGTTGTGCGCCATCGCGTCAGAAATAGAATCCGATGTCGCGCCATGTTTGCTTGATTTCGCCGAGTAGCGCGTCCGCGCGGAGACGCAGGCTGAGTTCCGTGTTGGTGGTGTCCCAGCACGCGCTATTGCACCGGTGAACTTGTTTCCGCAAGCGCTGAAATTCCGGGCTGCGCCAGAGAATGTGCAGGGGCGTCTCCCGCACCGACACGTGACCGTCCATGTCGCAGCAAGGCGCCGCGTTGCCGTCGGGATTGATCGCGCATGTGGCGTAGCCGGCATAGCAGGTGAAGCGCCGGGGTTGGCGATAGAGGCTCGACGCGCCGGAGAGGAACATCGAAGAGGTGGTTTGCACTTTGGTGCGGACGGCGGCTTGTTTGACAGCCTCCATCTCTTGGTCAAGTTCCGCCAAGTCCTCCTCTCGGAAGATGAGGTCGGAATATTGTTCGATGTGCTTGCGCTTGTGGAGCAGGTTGGTATGGATGGGCGCGAATTTCACCTGATGCACATCCAATTCTTCGGCGAAGGGGATCATGGCGGCCATGTTCCGGAAATTCCGGGTGGTGAATACGCAGTTGATGCCCACGCGGATTTCTGGCGCATCGCGCCGAAGCCGCCGAATTCCTTCCACGGCAGGCTCAAAAGTGTTCGGACCGCGCAGCGCCTCGTGTACTTCCCGGTCAAAGTTTTCGATGGACACAGATACCGTGTTCACACCGGATTCCCGGAGTCCGGCGACCCTCCGCGCGTCAAGCAGCACGCCGTTGGTGCAGAGATGCACGGCGATGTCCTTGTTGCGAATGTAACGGATAATTTCAAAAAGATCGGGACGCAGGAGCGGCTCGCCGCCGGAGATGGAAATAATCATCGTTCCCAGTAACGCAGCGGAATCAACGACGGTTTTCCATTCCTCCGTGGACAGTTCCTGCGCCTTTTCCCCGGAAAGTATGTGTTCACAAACGCCGCACATTTTGCAGCGGAGGTTGCAGCGGAAGGTGATGAAAAGGAGGACGACGGGCAGATAACGCGGGGGGCGGTGCAAGGCCCGGCTCAACACCACGTGAGCCACCTGGTATCCTTTCTTTGCCAGCAGCGCAACACGATCAAGCGCTTTGTATCGGCGCCATGTTGACACAGACACCCTCGATTCCCTTGAGATGGCAGCCATCACCACACACTGTCCATTTTATCGCCGCAGACGCCGCATGCACAACAACAGCGTTCGGAAAAAGCATCCGTGAGAGAAACCACCTGGAAATTGCGGATTATTCCTTTTCATGCTGCCGTCCAGATAAATCGGCGCAGAGCACTTCCCCTCACAC